>ONIF01000488.1 GCA_900317795.1 uncultured Eubacteriales bacterium
TATAATATGTCAAGCATTATTTTTATTGATTTTCTTTGAAAGATAATATATAATAGATTTTCGGAGGGATATTATATGAAACTTTATGAAAAGACACTTGAAAAAAAAGAAATATTCAATGGCAGAGTTATTCACGTTACGGAGGAAGTTGCAGAACTTGAAGACGGTACAAAGGCTTTAAGAGAAGTTGTCGGACATCCGGGCGGTGTATGCATAGCGGCACTTACTGAAAATGATGAACTGCTGTTTGTAAAGCAATTCCGCTATCCGTATAAAGAGGTATTGCTTGAATTGCCCGCAGGCAAGCTTGAAAAAGGTCAAACGCCCCTTGAAAATGGCAAAAGAGAACTTCTGGAAGAAACAGGGGCTATTGGCAGAGAATATATGACATTGGGTAAACTCTATCCAAGTCCGGGCTATTGCGGAGAAATTATACACCTGTATTTCTGCAAAGTACATCAATTTGAAAAGCAGCACCTTGATGAAGATGAATTTCTTGACTTTGAGAAAATCCCCTTGAAAAAAGCAGTGGAAATGGTTTTGAATAACGAAATAGTCGATGCAAAGACACAGACGGCAGTTTTAAAGACAGCTATGCTTTATAAAAGTCTGACGGACAAAGACGGTGATATTACATGATAAATCCGATAGTCATAATAATAACAGTTTCTTTCATACTCTCGATAATAGTAGTATGTGTGATAAACAAGCCCAGAAAACCTATTATAACCGCAGCAATGATATTATTACTTATATTTTATCTGACAGTCACGTTTATGATAGACAGTGCTATAACAGGTACAGGCGGAAATGAACAATTGAAGGGTTTTATAAGCTTCATTGTCATGAAAGACAATCCAAGTTACAACGAACTTGCAGCGTCTTTCAATACGTCTATGAAATTTGATATAGTGTTTGTGGTAACGGCACTTTTATCAATGCTTGGAGAAATCATGCTTATATTCAGAAAGGACACAAAAAAATGAACTCCATATATTCAGAAAGGACACAAAAAAATGAACTCCATAGGCGTATATATCCATATACCGTTTTGCAGGAGAAAATGCCCCTACTGTGACTTTTATTCTATCGGCTATTCCGCTGAAAAGGCTGATATATATACGGAAAAAGTGTGCAGTTCAATCAGATATTTCGGTGAGAGTATCCGCAGAAATGCAGATACTCTTTATTTTGGCGGAGGCACTCCCAGTATAATCGGTGCAGACAGGCTATGCAAAATGGTAAACGAGATTAAAGAAAATTTCGGCTTTTCAAACAATCCCGAAATAACCGTTGAGGTCAATCCCGAAAAAGAAAGCATTGACTTTGACAAAATGAGAAAAAATGGTATCAACAGAATTTCAATAGGCTTGCAGTCGGCAAATGACAGCGAATTGAAAATTCTCGGCAGACTTCATAACGTCAAACAGGCGGAACTCTGCATAGACAGGGCAAAAAGTGCAGGCTTTGAAAATATATCCCTTGACCTAATGACATCAACTCCTACACAAACAAAATACTCCCTCGAAAAATCCATAGAATTTTGTGCAAAAAAAGATGTACAGCATATTTCTGCATATATCCTCAAAATAGAACAGGGCACACCATATTATAATATCAGAGAAACTCTCGATATATGTGACGAAGACGAACAGGCGGAAATGTATCTTTTTACAGTCGAAAAGCTGAAAGAATACGGCTATCATCAATATGAAATATCCAATTTCTGCAAATCGGGCTTTGAAAGCAAACACAATTTAAAATATTGGCATGACGAGGAATATATTGGAATAGGCACTTCTGCACATTCCTTTGTAAACGGAAAAAGATTTTATTTTCCACGCTCATTTGAGGACTTCTACAATTTAAAAACCGTTTCAGACGGTGAGGGCGGAAGTAAGGAAGAATTTATCATGCTTGCATTAAGGCTCTCTGAGGGACTGACGGAAAAACGATATAAAAACAGATTTGGCGAAAGCATACCCGAAGTTTACAAAAATAATGCTGCCAAATTTGCAAAACACGGCTTTCTTGAAATCAACTCAGACGGCATAAGACTTATGCCGAAAGGCTTTCTTGTATCAAATTACATCATTTCCGAAATACTCGGATAAATACAAAAAACGGACTGTTTTTTTGCAGTCCGTTTTTT
>ONIF01000113.1 GCA_900317795.1 uncultured Eubacteriales bacterium
GAGTATCTCGGTTTTCAATTATTTTCTTAGCTTGAGTAGTTGATATGCTCTGTATAGACATCGCATAGTTTGCTTGATACGGCTTTAACAGCAGGAACTACTACTGTATTTCCTAATAAATCAAATGCTTTTGCCAATCCTTTACTGTCGTTATCAAACATTGATAAGCTGTAATTTTCTGGATATCCAAACATTCTAAGTCCTTCTCTTAAAGTCAGTCTTCTTATCCCGTTTCCATCGATGACGGCAATGTGAGAAACGTCAGCAGCTACAAGTGTGGGAGCAATATCATTTGAATCCAAAATTTTTGTAAATTCAAAGCTTAACTTGCCTGACACTATATTGTATCCCATCGGTTTGCTTTCATCTTGCTGTCGAATATGTGTTTTTGAACCATTTGGCATTGTTATTTCGTACATACTTTTCGGATGTTCCATAACGAGATAACCTTTGTTAACCAAATCATCAAGCATATCTTTTAAGTGTTCAGATTTGTGAAATGTTGATATTTGTTCTAATGTGAGGGGCATTCCGTCCATCCATTTTATTCCTATTTCTTCCGCCCAATGTTTTTTTCTTCTTTCTCTAAAAAGTTTTTCTATAATAGTTTTTTGCTCTTGTGATATTTCACCTTTCAGACCTATATCCCAACTATGAATATTGTTACTTCCCCCTCTTTTGTCTTTTATCGCTTTTCCATGTAATTCTTTGGGCTGATAGTGTTTCAATAGACACCTTGTAAAGTGTGTATCTTCAAGTTGAATTCCGTGCTCAAGTATATCTCTAACAATGACTTTTTTCTCCTCAAAGTGACACATATCAATGTACTGGTCTTTTGTTCCAACGATAAAAATTCTTTTTCTCAGCTGAGGAACACCAAATTTTTGGCATTCAAGCAATTTCCACACTACCTTGTAACCTAAATTTTCTAATGAGTTGAGTATAGTTTTTAATGTTTCGCCTATTTCATCTGTTCGGTTTTGTCTGTTGTGTAATATGAGTCCCTCAACGTTTTCAAGTATAAAAGCATATGGTTTTTTTTCTCTTAAAATTCTTTCGACTTCAAAAAATAGTGTTCCTCTTGTGTCTGAAAAACCTAAACCTTTTCCTGCCGTACTAAATGCTTGACACGGGAAACCTGCCAGTAGTACATCAAAATTAGGAATATTTTGTGCAGATATTTTGCAAATATCCCCAATCAGATTGTCTTGTATAAAGTTTTCTTTTAATGCTTGTATTGCATATGGTTTTATTTCAGAAGTCAGAACACATTGGGTTTCAAATCCTTTTTCGTTAAATGCTTGTTCAAATCCCAAGCGTATGCCACCCATTCCTGCGAATAAGTCAATAAATTTGATAGTCATATTTTACCCTTTCTCCTTTTCTGCCACTCCACATAGGTATTCGTTCCAATCTTTGTAGTTTTTTGGTGGTTGAAATATATGAAGTTCTTCCATTTCCTGCTTCATAGTGGTGATGAAGTTTGTACCTGCAAGGTCATTGTCAACACATAACCAGTGTTTTGAGTTCGGTTTCAACTTGTGTAACTCGTGTATAATACTGCTGTTCAAACCACCCATACTTACAAGCAAGTGATGTGTCAATCGGTCTTGATACATTTGATAACAACTCAACAGGTCAATGGCACTCTCGAAATACAGAATATCACTTGGATTACCATGTATTATGTGAAAACCAAATCCGCTGTGAGTTGATATTAGCTTATATCTTGTGTCACCAGTACCAACAGTTTCTTCTCCTATCGGCTGTTCATTCCAGTCGCATATCACGAAATTACAGTTTCCATTGGTATCTTGATATAATTTTCCTTGCTTTATCAGAGAGAATACAATGCTGTTTTTAAGCCCTCTACGCTTGCAAAGGTATCCAAGTACCCTTTTTTCATTCTCTGCTCTTGTAGGCGGTTCTGGTGGCTTATATGACGGTATCTGAATGTTATCTAATGGTTTGCTTGTAAGTTCTTCAACAGCTTGTTGGAATGTCATGTTGTAATAGTACATTAGAAAGTCGATTGAATTTCCTTTTGCATTGCGTGAGTACCAAGTAAACATATTGTCCTTGATGTATAAGCTGTCGTGTTCTTCAAACATAAAATTCTTGCCGACACGTTTTAAACTTTCACCTTTGTCTATCAGATATGCGACTAAATTTGTTTGTCTTGCTTGCCTAATAAGTTCTTGATTTGTCATCATTTAAGCCCCATTTGCCATGTTTTGTATTTTTTCAAGTAATTCTTTGCTATCAGTATCAATTTTTTCTGTTGCTTCGTTTATTTTTTCTTCCTCTTTTTTAATAATTTGAGCAATGGCTTCTCCCGTCCCAAAATCAAATACTGCTCTGATATTGTATATGTCAGACCATTCTCCTTTACCGAATAAACTGGGGTTGAATTGATAAGTTCCAACACCAAGTCTACGCATTATACCTTTTTTGACAAATTCAGTTATTGCCTGCTCCACTCTTTTCAAACTGACGTTGCACTTTTTAGCGATGTATTCTTTAAGCATTTTATTGAGATACAAGACTTGACCACCATTGCCGTTGAAATCTTGATTTGCCCAACTTGCATTCTTCAAGAATTCAATGAGAATGGAGTTAAAACTAATTTGAATATCCTTGAATTTACACAAACAGTCAAGATACAGCTTTATAAACGGCGGTTCATCGGGCAATTTTGAGGAGGTGACGTTTCTTTTGCTTTGACTAATAACTTCTCCTGTGGTTTCATCAGTAACAATCGTACTTTCTTGACGTTCATAATAAACTTTTTTATGATTGTTTTCGGACATAATTAACTTCCTTTCAATAGCATTATTTTCTATTTTGTAGCTCTTAAAACTTCCTATCTGAATGATAGTATCTCTATTATAGCTGATAAGTAGGATAAAGTCAACAACATTTTTTTAAAACACTCTACTCATCAAGTAGGGTTATTCCCTATAAGTTTATAGAGTGTTCCCCCATAAGTTTATAGAGTGTTCTCCCATAAGTTTATAGGGTGTCCAAAAGTCAAAAAAAACGCTTGTTTACTATAAAAATTACAACTTTTTGACTTTTTTTTCTTCTTTTATTTTCTTACTACCCTCCAAAACAAGCTTGATTTGAAAAACGGAGGTAGGGTCTATTTTTCCTGCCCAGCCTTTTTTTCTGCTCTGCAAGATTACAAATCAATCGTATTTTGATTGTACTTTAATCAAGGTTTAATCACCATATGATTAATATGCTAATCACAACATACACAAAAAGTGCGGGGTAGGAAAAAAAACAAAAAATAAGCAAGGCGGTTTTATTGCCTTGCTCGATTGTTCAAGTATCCGACAGTTTCATCTGATTGACATTAGGTGTCTGCTCGCTGACTTTGGGAAACGAATTGACTGCTTTCAGAAACTTATTTCTTCCCTCTATCCTGTCAACTTCCAAAAGTCCCATCTTGGTCAGTTCAACCACATACTTGTTGATGTTCTGCTTTTTAATCTGCAAGAAGTCGGCTATCTGTGCCTGCGTCATGGTCTGAACCGCAAGCAACAGCAGGACTTTGTAGTGGTATGTGGTCAAATCTGCGGTTGAAAGTGCGGTCAAATAGTCTGCCGAAAGGTTAATTTTTTTCGTTTTCATAGGTCGCATTCTCCTTTAAGTAATGATATTTTGTTACATGAATAATTATATAACATTGTTTCGGGTTTGTCAATATTTAGTAATAAAAAAATATTACCCAAAACATTAAAAAATATTACCATAACAAAACGCAAATTTATAATAAAATAAAATTACAAAAGTAATATAATAATATTATAAAAATAGTAATTAAATATTATTACCTATATAATTAAATATAATTACAAAATTATAATAAAAAAGAATTATACAAGTAATAAAATAAAATTACCTAAAAATCATATAATAACATTTTGTAAGAAATATTATATTATTACCAAAATAATAATATAATATAATCACATAAGTAATATTATTCGATTACTAAAAGTAGTAATAAAATAATATTGCTTATGTAACAAAAAATAATCAAGGCACACGAAACGGGGGTCAAGGGGGTGTCCCCCTTGCTCAATATTACTTTTGATACGAATGTGTCAAAAGTAATATTGAGTTATTGCCATTGACAAGTTGCCTGCTATGATGTATGATTATTCCACCGACTACCCACACACAACACCAAACAGGAGGAAATGGCAAATGGCAATGACAATCAGTACGCATAACGGTTCAAAGGTAGCAAGAGAACACAACATAAGAAATCCCAAAGTTGTAAGGAAAGAACAGCACATCCAACAGGACGGTAAATTTGAAATATGGAAAGACGAAAAACCGAAAGACGCATACAAGAGAATTTTCGGGCAAGCTGTTGAAGATTATAACGCAAAGCAGAAAAGAGCCGATAGAAAAATAAAAGACTATTATTCCCACATATGTAACGACAGTAAAAAACACCCAGTATATGAGATGATAATAGCCATTGGGGACAGAAAAAATTATAAAGACGGAACGATACAAGAAGAAACGGCAAAATCCATTCTGCGAGAGTTTGTTGACGGTTGGCAGGAGAGAAATCCAAATTTAGAATTGATTGGTGCATACTATCACGCTGATGAACAAGGAGCACCACACGCACATCTCGACTATATCCCAGTTGCAACAGGTTACAAGAGGGGATTAGAAGTGCAGTCGGCACTTGTTAAGGCTCTGGAACAACAGGGATTTACCTATGGAAGAGAAACGGAACAAATTCAATGGCAACGGAGAGAAAACGCACACCTCGAAAGCCTGTGTCTGAGCAGGGGAATAGAGATTACTCACCCACGCATAGAGGGAATAAAACACCTTGATACAAAGATATTTAAATATAGGTCAGAGGCGATTGAACTGCACGATGAACTTCAAGACATGGAATTAGAACTTCAAACGTGCGAACACTTTATGAATATTGCCATTGAAGAAGAAAAAAAGGCACAAGAACAGACTGAACAGGAACAAAGGAATGTTGAAATGCTTCGAGAACAGGTGTCGGAATTGGAAAATAATAAAAGGACTTTAAAAAAAGAATTGAGTGATTATCAAGATATTCTTGACAAAAAGTTAGCTTGGGATTTTGACAAAAGGTTTTGTACTGCGAGAGTAACGGCACGTATTTTTGAACATTTTGTGCCGATAGCAGAAGAATTGCACTTGTTTTATAACTATGCTCAACTTGATGATAGTAGTGGGAGGGTTGTTCTTTGTTCTCCGCAATCCGAGAGCGAATTGTTGGCTACTGCTTTGGCAAAGGCAAAACGATTGGCAGAACAGGATAACAGGGGAAACTCGTTGTCACCAAAACCAAGAAGATAATTTTTTGATTTGTAATACACCGTAATATGCTGTAATTTAATGTAATACAAACAAAAGGTGTAAAAAACGTATTTGTTGACGTGTAACACACAAAAATACAGCGTGTTACAAACGTAACACATAAGTAAATGGGCATTGCAAGGCTTTTTTGCGAATGATACAGCACAAGGCAATAATATATCTCTATCTATTACAGTATTGATGAAGTAACCAAAGCCACCAATAAACAACACAAGGACGAAAGGAAAAGAAGAATTTCAGCGATTTATATAAAAAATACCTTACGAAACAATACTTTATTTTTTTCCCTGCCACGCTTTTTGGGTATTTAAAGTTTGATTGTTTTGTGATATTATATATTTAAAAAACTGAAAGAAGATGATGTTTATGTTTGAAAAATTGACTGCTAAACAACTTTATGATCGTCTTAATGATAGTTTGTTAGGTGAGGTGGGAAAAATTGTCTTTGACCTCGCAGGAGTATCAGTCAAAATCGACACTACAGACTCGGTTGGAATTACATTACAGTCTTGGTTGAAACAATATTTATCTGACAACAATATATATTTTTCTCAACCTCTTAACACGCAAGAATTTCCCGATTTTTTCTTGGATAATAGTATGGAGAAAAATCTGCTTGAGGTGAAATCTTTTAATTGCAATGCCACACCTGCTTTTGATATTGCTAATTTTGATTCATATTGTTCTTCCATTAAGAATAAACCATATCACTTGGATGCTGATTATTTAATATTTGGCTATGTTATGAATGATAAGGGAGATATTACCATCAAAAAATTGTGGTTACTTAAAGTGTGGCAAATTGCTGGAACTTCTGACCGTTTTCCTCTTAAAACTCAAGTAAAGAAAGATGTTATATATAACATCAGACCAAATAGCGACTTCAAAAAAGATAAGGCTGGTGTATTTAAGTCCAAAGATGATTTTTTGTACGCTATTTACGAAACTCTTGTGTTATATAAAAGTCGTGATTTTGCTGACGAATGGAAAAGTGTCTTAGCTACTAACTATGAAAAATATTATGGAGTAAAGTTGCCTTTTTAAAAAATAAAGAACCGAGATACTC
>ONIF01000088.1 GCA_900317795.1 uncultured Eubacteriales bacterium
TGTATGAAAGGCGACATGGTATGACCGATAGGGTGTCCTATAACGGCAAAGTTTCTTTTTGGCATAAAAAATGCCTCCTTTTATTTGTGTAATTTTCATTAAAAAATAATGAATTGTTGAAATATATATATGCAATAGGTAAAATCGAAAATTGCATATTGACAAAGTGGCAAAGAACTAATAAGATTGAAAGTATGAAGAAGATCGTGTGTAAAACATTGGCAGTTCTCCTGTAACATTGTAGCACAAAATATATGGCTTTGTCCACAGAAGAATTTGCTGTTTCACGATTTTTATTATATTTTAAATTTTTTAGGAGGAGTTTACCTATGGTACTCGAAAAAGTAAAAAAGATTTTGGCAGAACAGTTTGATGTTGAAGAAGAAAAGATTACACCTGACACTTTAATTAGCAATGATCTTGGTGCAGATTCTCTTGACGTTGTGGATTTGATTATGTCCATCGAAGATGAATTTGAGGTTGAAGTTCCCGATGAAGAAGCTGAAAACATCAAGACAGTGGAAGACCTTGTTAAGTACATTGAAAATAATCAGTAATTTATCGGAAGTCCTGCATGAAAAAAAGCAGGGCTTCTTTATTTGAAAAAAAGCCGTTTGCGGAAATGCAGACGGCTTTTGATATTATATTCTTTTGTACAAAAATTCTTCTGTATAGGAAATGTTGTTTTCGGTTGAGTTTTCAATTCTGGTTATATTTTTACGGTCATCGGAAACTTTGAATTGAGCGGTAATCTCCCCGTGAAATTCATTTTCGAGGAATGTTATGGTGATATATTCGTTGTCATAGGTGTATGTAAAGTCGTCAATTCTTACATTGGAAGCCGTAAGGTAGCCTGTACCTGACTTTTCAAACACTATTTTCATATCGGCTAAAACGGAATTGTCCTCTGCCCGTGCAATATCAGCCACTTCTCCGTCTGCATAGAGAGTGTCTGATACAAATTGCCAATGTCCCGTAGGGTTGAAATCGAAGTCCGAACAGCCACTCAATGAAAGTACGAGTGTCGTGCAGATGAGAAACAAAAAAATTTTTTTCATAGAAATTACTCCCAAAGTTTGAAACGGTGGAATGTCCAGGCAGGTTTATAGTTTCCATAAGTGCCAAGACACCTGCAGTCATTTTCACATTGTCTTATTTCAAGAATATCTTCTTTTCCGACGCTGTCAAGCAAACTGTTGAGTCTGTCGAAAGCCCTGTTAAGATAGCCTTGATTATCTTCACCGGGGTCTTCCAATATCACTTTCGCAAGATGTCTGAAAGAAAGGGGACGGCTTATATTTCTGATAGTGATGCTTTGACCGAAATTTCCCTTTGTGAAACCACGCCTGAGTTCATTGATATTATTATAATATCTTTCGTTGGCAGGAGTATTTTTTTCCGACCAGTAAATAGCATTTGTCCTTGTAACGCATATATCGTAATCGCTGACTTCATCAAGCACATCTATTGAATATACAAACAGCACCGGACCGTAAAAATTTACATTTTTGGAAAGGGCGTGCACATCAACGGAGTCAAGGAAAATATCATTGTAGATTTCAAATTCTCTGTCAGTATCATCTGTAACTTGAGGTGTCTGGGGATAATCGCATTCTTCAACATACTCCCTTGACATAAGACCGCCATTTTCGAGATATGAAATTGATGTAAGCACAGAATTTGCGTGATAGAGATATTCTACCCCTTTTTCACGGAGAACCTGTTTGACTTCTGAACTGTTCAATTTTTATCCTTCTTTCATTATTTTTATAAATATTTTAACTTTAATTCGACAAAAAATCAAGTATTATTTTATAAAAAATGTTGAGAATTTACAAATTAAGTGTTATAATAAAATTTAAGAGGGCGGTGTTTTTTATGATAGGAGAATATATAAAGAAATTTCGCATAAAAAAGGGTATAACCCAAGAAGAACTTGGCAGGATAGTGGGAGTAACCACGCAGGCGGTTTCAAAATGGGAGAGAGGCGGAGTGCCCGACGCAGAGCTTTTGCCGAATATAGCAGACGCACTCGGTGTAACGACAGATATGCTTTTTGGGCGTAAGAACGTGCAGAGTATAGAGGATATGGCATTGGAAGAAATATTGTCGGTGGAACGTGAGGAAGGCTTTAAAAAAGCCTTTCAGATATTGTGGTCTATGTCAATCGGTTTGTCAAAATTAGGCTCGGTGAAAGAGAGTTTCAGTTTTAGTGCTCTTGACAGCCTGAAGAATAATGACGGGTATCACTATTATTCAAGGCTGAGCTTTGACGAGGGAACGGTTGATGCCAAACTTGATACGGATTGCAGATATTTTTTCATCATGCCGGAGCCTGTTGAGGGATATACCAAGATGTTTGAGAACACTGAGGAACTTGCGGAAACATTTTCACTTTTCTCAAACAAGGATATTTTGAAAATCATTTTCTATATGTACAGCCGCAAAAATACACCTGTATCGCTGTCGCTCATATCCGCAAAAACAAATATAGATGTCGGCAGGGCGGAAAAACTGATGGACAGACTTTGTAAATGCAATCTTGCGGACTGTGGAATTGTCGAAACGGAGAACGGCACTTTGAAAACGTATATGTTCCGAAATGAAACGATGGTAATACCTTTATTGTGCTTTGCAAAGGAAATAAGAGATGAAAAAGTGATAAATTGGGGAGTATGGTTCGAGAGATATAAACCGTTGTTTTAAGAGATAAAACGGCAGTTTATTTTGTGGTGTAATAATTTCTTGAATAAACCGCATTTATCGTATAGAATATATACAAGGAAATGTTACAGGAAGTAATAAAGATTAAAATGAGGTGTTGAAAAATGCAGGAATTCAGTTTGCTTTATCCGCAGGGCGTAGAACCCGATTGTAAAACTCTTTGTGAGGAAGCCGTAAATGACTTGTCGCTTGAATTGATATGCGAAAAACTTGCAGATGATACTTTTGAACACAATATTATTAAGAATATAATGATAAAAATAGAGAGAAATCCCGCTGTAATAAGATATAGAACAGATATTTTTGATGACATAGTACATTTTCCTCAGCTCCGTGAACATATTAAAGAATTGCTTGAACAGCTTGCGTTTTTGAAGGAGTTGGAGAGGTCGCTGAAAGACTCGACAGCCGCACCTATATGGCAGTTGGTCAACCGTCTTAACGAATTGGAAATATATGTAAAGTGTATTTCGGGCATTAACAAGGCTCTTTCTGAAAATGACATAAAGTCAGATGGTTTGAAGTTTTTGAAAGAATATGTAAGTTCGATATATCAGGAAAGCGGATTTGAGCATTTGCAGGAGGATATAAAAGACCTTGTCAACGAAGTAAGAGAGATAAAGAGTGTGTCTGTCGGGGTAAACTTGGACAACCTCATGCGACCTGTTGAAGTCGGTATTGTTTCGATAAATACAGAGCCTTTCACAAAAACACCTTTTTTGAATAGATTTCTTGAATTTGCCACCAAACAAAATCAGCTTGAACAGGGTGCAAGCTTTCACGGAATGACAAAATTCCATACTGTAAGCAAGATTGCAGGCGAGGACCCGTTTACGTCAAATCTTACAAAAGTTATGACAGAGATGCTTGGACTGACTGTAAAGCGTCTGAAAAGCCGGCTTTCAAAATATACAAATGTCAGCGGATATGGTTTGACAAAGCTGATACCGGAGTTTATTTTTTATATCAGATGGGCGGATTATATCAGCAAAATGCAGGAGCTGGGCATACCGATGTGCAAGCCCGAGATAATTGAAACGGAGAAGCGTGAACTTCATGCAAAAGGTCTGTATAATTTCAAGCTTGCCATGACAAGAGTGGGCGGAAAGAATTTTGATATAGTGCCGAATGACATAGACTTTGATGCAGAGCATAGAATATATATCATGACAGGACCGAACAGGGGCGGAAAAACTACCATGACACAGGCAGTAGGCTTGTTGTTTCTGCTTGCACAGTGCGGAATATATACCCCTTGTGAAAGCGTTGTATTAAGTCCCGTTGACAACATCTATACACATTTCCCTGCCGACGAAAATAAAACAGTTGATTTGGGCAGACTTGGTGAGGAGTCCAAGCGTATGAGTGAGTTGTTCGGAATGGCGACAAATGAAAGTCTTTTGCTTTTCAACGAGTCGCTTGCCACAACGTCATTTGCGGAGGGCTTGTATATTGCAAAAGACGTTGTAAAAGCCCTGAGATATTTGGGAGCAAGGACTATTTTCAACACACACATGCATGAATTGGCAATGAACCTTGAAGAAGTCAACACGCTCATAGCAGGCGACAGTAAAGTAGCGAGCCTTATCACAGGCATACATGAAGGAAAGCGTTCCTACAAAATATTCATAGCACCACCGGAGGGCGTAAGCTATGCACAGGATATTGCAAAGAAATACGGTGTAACATTCGACCAGCTTTCCGACAAGATAAAACACAGCTAACCCCAACCCTTTAAAATAGCCGTTCCCCGAAACATGAACAATTAGCAGTTAGCAATTAGCAATTAGCAGTTGTTTGTGTTTCGGGGAAACTTATTTTATATAGGCAATTTTTGATACTCTGAAATCTTCCAAATCGGAGTTATAAAAAAACACATTTGCATAATAAGCAAAAACCTTGACAATGCTTTCATTGAACCACATATTTTCAAAATAGGAAGAATAAGTTTGATTGGGATAAAGAGGTCTTTTGATTGTAATGACAGTTTTTTGTACAAGCATGAGGTCATACCAAGAGAGCTTTTTGTCGTTTTCGATAGGGTAAAGTTCTATTTCAATAATACTTATTTTTTTGGCTGTATTGTTTGTGACGGAAAATTTAATATCAATTCTGTAATCCTGTCCGAATTCTTTCGGAAACCACACGCCGTTTTCCAGATGCCCCAACTCAAATTCAAAATCAATCTCAAACATTTTTACACCTTCTTAAATATACATATTATGGATATTTAAATTATACAATTTTAGTATAATTTCTGTCAAGGGTGATTTTAATGTTGAGATTAAAATTGTTAAGAAAATCAAAGCATTTGTCACAAGTAAGACTGGCAATGGAATTGAATGTAAATCAAAATACAATCAGCAGGTATGAAAGCGGAAAGGTTGAACCGGATCATAAAATGTTGATAGCGATTGCGGATTATTTTGATGTGTCCATTGATTATCTTCTTGGCAGAACCGACAATCCAAAAATGAACAGGTAAAAAGCGATATACCATGCGGTGTGTCGCTTTTTTTAATTGTAAAATGGTCAATAAATAATTGCACATTGCACATTGCACATTGCTAATTGCTAATTGGAAAGTAAGGTTTTTATATGGGAGAGAAAGAGTTGTTACAGCTTTGCTGTACCGTGCAGAGCGTTGTTTACAGGAATGAAAATAACGGATATAGTGTAATAAGTGTTATGAATAACGGAGCAGTCACAACGGCTGTGGGAATGATGACGAGTGTGAGCGTGGGAGATGAACTGAAACTCATAGGGAACTGGAAAGTGCATTCTGTCTATGGAAAGCAGTTTGCATTTGACTGTTACGAGCATACCATGCCGTCAGACAGCGAAAGTATATACAGGTATCTTTCATCGGGGGCAATAAAGGGAATAGGTCGTGCAACGGCTAAGAGAATAGTGGCGGAATTTGGAGATAACGCTCTTGAAGTGATAAAGAATGAGCCTGAAAAATTGTGTGTGATAAAGGGTATCTCAAAGGAAAGAGCATTGGAAATGTCTGAGGAGATAAATAAGACATTGGGAATGCGTGAAATCATGATGGAATTGGGGGCTTATGAAATATCCGTTCAGGAGTCGGTGAAGATATGGAAAAATTATGGTTCTGAGGCTGTCGAGAAGATAAAGGAAAATCCGTATATACTTTGCAGGGAGGGCATAGGGATAGAATTTAGGCGAGCCGACCTGATAGCTGTAAAATTGAATATGTCTGCTGATGATGAGTGCAGGATAAGGGCAGGGATAATATATGTGCTTTCGGGCAACTTGAAAAACGGACATACCTGTCTGCCGAAAGGCAGGGTTGCAGAGGTTGCAGGAAGATTTCTTGTTTTGGAGTATGATACGGTTGAAAGCGTCATAGAAATGATGATAAAAGACGGCAGTATCATACAGCATAAAATAGATGATGTTGAATTTTTATTTTTACCGCAGTTTTTTCAAAGTGAGAGTTATTCTGCAAACAGATTGAAAATGATGCTTGAATTTCCGCCCGAGAGCATAACGGGAGTAGAGAATGCACTTGACTTGTTTGAAAAGAGAAAGAATATAAAATATGCGGATTTGCAGAGAAAGGCTATTATACAGGCATTGTCGGGAGGGCTGTTGATATTGACGGGCGGACCGGGTACGGGAAAGACTACGGCAATCAATGCAATTATAGAGTTGTATAAGCAGAGTGACTTGAAAGTAATGCTTGCCGCCCCGACAGGCAGAGCCGCACAAAGAATGTCAGAGGTCACAGGCAGGACTGCAAAGACGATTCACAGGTTATTGGAAGTGGAATGGGATAAGAATGATATGCCCGTATTCAAGAGAAATGAAAGGAATATGTTGGAATGTGACGCATTGATAATAGATGAACTTTCAATGGTTGACAGTCAGCTTTTTGAGGCTGTTTTGAGAGCATTGCCGTTAGGTTGCAGGTTAATAATGATAGGTGATAGTGACCAGTTGCCCTCAGTAAGTGCAGGAAATGTATTAAGCGACCTTATATCAAGCGGAAAGATACCGTGCATACATTTAACGGAGATTTTCAGGCAGTCTATGCAAAGCTTGATTGTAATGAATGCACATAAGATAGTAAACGGAGAAATGCCTGAGATAACGAGAAAAGACAATGATTTTTTCTTTATAGGCTGTCATGATATTTCGAGTGTTTCCGATAAAATCGTTGAGTTGTGTTCGTCAAGACTGCCAAAGGCATATAATTATTCACCGTTGGAGGATATACAGGTATTGTGCCCGTCAAGAAAGGGAGAATTGGGAGTGGCAGAAATGAATACAAAATTACAGGCTGCACTCAATCCCAAAACGGAGTTTACAAGTGAGATAGTGTTTGAGGGAAACATATTTCGCATAGGCGATAAAGTCATGCAGATAAAGAATAATTATAATATTTTGTGGCATAAAGATGACGGAACGAGCGGAACGGGAGTTTTCAACGGAGATATAGGGATAATAACAGACGTTGACACGCAAAGCAGAATGATTACAGTGCAATTTGATGATAAGTTGATAGAGTATGAATTTGAAGCACTGAATAATTTAGAGCTTGCGTATGCGATGACGGTGCATAAAAGTCAGGGAAACGAATTCAATGCGGTTTTGATACCAATATATGCAGTACCGTCAATGCTTTGTTACAGAAACCTTTTATATACAGCGGTAACAAGGGCAAAAAAGATATTGATACTTGTAGGAGAAGTTTCGGTAATGCGGAGC
>ONIF01000191.1:0-7644 GCA_900317795.1 uncultured Eubacteriales bacterium
GCATGACATAGCTGTAAAACGTCCTCAATGCTCCAATTCTGCCACTCCGTTTGAAGTATATCGGACAGCGGTTTATATGTCATTTCAAGGCACAATAAAGCATTAAGGGAGTATCTCACATGATACTCCCTGTTTGCAATATGGATTGTGCTGTAATTCTTTATCAAGTCCTTCAACATAGTTATTCCGTTACTCCAACGTATGTTGCAGTTGTAAACCAACTTGTAATAATAGTCTGACCTGCCGTTGAAGTCGGGTCAACGTCAAGCATAACCGCCCTCATCATTTCATGCACTTCGCTTTCCAGATATGTTCCGCTGAGAGTGATAGTTGAATAAGTGATATTTCCTTGAGTAATCTGTTCGGTGCTTTCCTCGTTGGGCTGGAATTGCACCTTAAAGTATTTATACAAATTCCACTTGCCGTCACGCTTTTTTGTAGCGTGAGCAACTGCGACATACGGAACAACATCATCACTTGTTGTAATAATGGCATTTGCGGAATTTTTGGTTTCACCGTATATTGCAACTCTTTCATCAGCGGTAAGGGCATGAACGTTGTAGGTCAACGCACCCTCACTGACTGTTGTAGCCCTATCTACAACAACGCCCGTACCGTAAAGAGGAGTGCTGTTGGTAGTGGGTGTGTCACGAAAAGACATTACACGTCTGTCAAAATCCATAGCAGTGCCGTAAGTTTCGGTATCTTCATCTGTCATCTGCCACATAACGAGTTTTTCAATGTTAATGGGCGGTTTTGCTTTTACAGTTACTTTTGTTGCCATAAAAATTCATTCCTTTCAAATTTCTTTGTCATAAGTAAATTCAATTATCCTATGATAGTATTTCGGGAAGTCGTTGGAAATGCCGTAATTCCCTGATTGTCTTATAAAGTCGTTTTCCAAAAGTAAAGCCGTCAAAGTATCATTGATGGTATCAGCTTGAAATTTATAATTCTCTCCTGTGGTATAGATATTGAAAGTCACATGATAACGTGTAACTTGTTCAATTCCGCAGCCGTAAAAGGCAGGAACATTGTAAAAGCTGTAAGTAATGAACTGTGACGGCAGATTTTTGGAAAATTCGGGTTGTCTGTCATAGTACGGAATATTCATTCCGTCAAGTATATTGTTGATTATTTCAAACATGGAAATCACTCTCCGAGTTTGTCAATTTCGGCGGAAACACTGTTAATGACAGTCTGACTTGCCTGTTCAACAGTTTCGTCAAAACCTTGTCTGATATGCGGTACGGGCTGTATAGCACCAATCTTGACAGTAATGGTTTTGCCGTTTCTTTTTTGTGTCATGGTATCGCCTTTTTGCCCCGGTCTGCCGAATTCAAAGACCATTCCGACAATGCCTGCACGAAATCCGTCTTTATCTTTTTTGAAAGCCCTTGCATGATAGCCTGTCGAAATGCCGATATTGCCCTTTTTAGTGACATATATTTTGCCTTTGGAAATGGCGTTTGCAAGTCGCTGTGACTTACTCGAAATATGCCTTTTTTGTGCATTAACGATAATGTCAGCACCCTTATTCAATCCCTCACGAGTAGCTTTATTGACATTTTCATCAAGCATATCAAGGCTTTTCATGAACTTTGAAAAATCGGGAATATCCGAATTGAAAGTATCTGCCATAAAATCACCCTCTTGAAACAAGCAGTTTCACAAATTGGTCATTCACACCGGAAGAACTGCTTTCAATGCGGTATCGGATATTGTCAATGTCAATGTAATTGTAATCTGCCTGTTCAAATTCATGTCGCCATAAATGAATGATCATATCAACGGACATATTCGCATTAGCGGTTTTCAAACGGAGTGTCATGGACGGCGGTTGAACAAATGCCCATACCGTTTGAGATGTTTCAACAGTATCTGTACTGCTATGTCCGTAGCCCTCATTGATTACGGATAAAGTCACTTGCTTATTCAGTTCCATTGTCCGTCACCTCTGTATAAGCCGATGTCAGACTGAGGGCATTTCTCAAATCCGCAAATGCCTTTGCAAATCTCTCACTCTGTCCAAGATAGTCATACTGCCATTTTGTGTAAAGCTCGACAGCGGATATGATAAGCGGTTCGGAATAGGAATTGTCTTTTATGACAATTCCCACTCTTTCAAGTTCTTTGAGAGCTGCCGAAATATGCCTTGAAATTTCCGTATCAAGAGAAGTGTCGCTTATTTTGAGTGCCGTTTTGATGACGGCTAAAAGCTCATTCATGGCTTGTTTACCGTAAGAGTGACAAGAGAGTTTTTGTCAACAACTTTACCGTCAACAAGCATAATTGCCTTTCTGACAATATCATCGGTGTCATTGTCCTCGAACTGCTTGACACCCATATTCAAGTTGGTATTGAGGATATAATCTGACGGTCTGAACATGAATGCAACGATTGTATTTGCAGACGGTGCAGCGGCATAGTTTGCAACATTCTCTGAAATGAGAACTTCCCTACCCAACAAAAATCTTTCGGGCTTGCCGCCAATACCGTAATTCACTCTTGCAATAGGCTGTTTGTTGAGGTCAACAAGTCCGTAAAATTCCATAAAGGTCTTTTTGCTCATAAACCATTTTGTACCTGTTTCATACTGTGCAGGGAGAGCGGCTTCCATTTCACAGAGAAGTTTATAAGACAGTCCTGCATTTGCGGCAATGGAAATAGCCTGTCCCGATACGGGCGTTTCGGCAAGAATGCCTTTAGGCTGTCCCGAACCTGTACCCTTGATAATGGCTTCTTCCAGTTTCTTTATCATAGCCTCCGACACTTGATTGACAAAAGCCGTTTCAAATGCGGAAAGTGCCATTGTATCGACTTCAAGCGATACGGAGATTTCACAGCGGAGTTTATGATATGCAAAAGAAATGTAGCTTGTCGTTTTCTTCTGTCTGTCAGAGCCTGCACCCTCATTCACCCAGCTCGCAACGGGCTTAACGGTTGAAGTCGGTACAGACAAACCGCCTTTATAATTGGTTTTCGTAACCAACGGCAGAATAACACTTTCAGCCTCCATTTTCTCAACAATGCGGTTAAGTATTGTTGTTGGAATAACAGAGCCTACATCAGTAGTTTTTGTATTTTCATCATTGTTGAACATATCAGCGGACTTCTTTCCCGTGAGAACATAGTTCATAAAAGACTTTCTGTATTTAGCGGTGTCATAGAAATCTTCAACAGTGCTTTCAATGCCGTCATTAAAGTGAAGTGCCATATTTCCTGCAAAGTTGGAAAGCGGTGCAACGCTGCCGTTTTTATTGAGAGCGTCAAGATTTGCCTGAGCCGCTGCCTTTGCGGCATAGTCGTTATCGAGTTTTTCTATTTCGGCATGGAGAGCATTAAAGCCGTCAATATCGCCGTCATTGATACAAGCCTGAGCTTTGTCGAGAAGTGCTTTTCTTTCATTAAGATATTTCTGTTTCATATTTTTACCTCCAGAAGTTTTAATTTAGATTTTGCAATTTGAATTGCTTTTTGATAGTCGCTGATTTGCTGAGCCGTCAGCATAGTGCAGAATGCATTGACAAGCTGCGTTTCGGGAACGGCTATTCTGTCGCATAAGCCGATTTCAACGGCTTCTTTGGCAGTAAACCATTTTTCCTCATTCATGAGTTTCAGAAAGTCATTTTCAGACTTTCCCGTTTTGGCAGTGTATGCCGCTGCCATTGCCTTTGTCGCTGTCAAAAGTACCTTACTTTCATGCGACATGGTGTTATAATCTCCCTCTGCCCATGATGATACATTGTGTATCATCACCATTGACGTTGGGGAAATATCACAATCACCTGCACACATAATTACCGATGCAGCACTTGCCGCCATTCCGACAACGTGTATTTTGATGTTTTTATACGCCGTCAGCATGGCATAAATTTCACTTGCGGACGTGATTTCGCCGCCGCCTGAATTGATATATACATCAATCAATTCCCCTTTGGCACTTTCAAGAATACTTGAAACATCATTCGGACAAGTGCTTTCAATTTTGAAATAGTCATAAGCCCTCTTGTAATCGTTTCGGATAATTGTGCCTTTGATATTAACTTTCATTTTCATCACCTCCCTCAACCAATGCCGTATCAAGTCTGCGGATAGGCTTGTCACCATTCTCGACAGGTCCATAATTGAACAAATCTCTCCATTCGTTAGGCACCATTGCACCTCTGTCAACCATGCTGACAAATTGCAGCTTCGTTGAAACGCTTGTACATGACAGCGTATTTGCTGCAAATACGATTTTGTTTCCAAAGGCTCTTTCTTTACGGGTAAAAAGCTTTCTTGTAAATTCATTCTGCAAATCAAGAGCAATAGGCTCTATCGAGTTTTCATAAAAGCTGTTCCATTCATCTTCGTTGAAAGTACCCTGAACAATCTTTTCATTGACACCCAAGAGAGAATATATTCTCTGTCGAATACTCTCCGTAATAGGAAAATTCGGAACGTAATTTTGAGGATTTATGGGTGTAACGTCTGTTTTTACGTCATGTGCAACGGTGGCATGTCCCTTTTCAACGTCCATGTAGGTTTCATCGAAAAGTTTTATCTGCTTTTCCATATCATCGGGACGTACAGCGGAATTAAATCGAACAAGCCATCTGATTGCATTGCTGTTTTTGATATTTCAACGAGATTGACGAGTTTAGACAGAGCAGGCATGACAGGCTCACCAAACAAATCATTTTCCGTCATATTCATTCTTAAATGGATAATGTCATCATATTTGTGCGTGTAGGTTTTGCCGTTTTGATAGATGAACTTCAAAGACAACTCACCATTCATATAGACTGCTTCCGCCGATACGGCAGGAATGGGGAACAGTTCCAGCGGATAGCCGTTTATATCTCTGACAATTAAGATAAAGGCATTTCCCGAAAGCAAAAGAGGAGAAACGATTTTTTCAAGTGTTTTCTGCATGGTGAGGAGTGTATTCGGTTCTTCCAAGAGAAAACGCATATACGGTTCGGGGAATATTTCCGTATTGTCTTTTGACTTTCGGACGTGCAGGGGAGAGAGTTTGCCGACAGCCTTTTTATACGGTGCAAGGCAAGCCGTTACAATGTCGGATTGATAAATTTTCCCCGAATAGATAAAAGTGCCGTTGCCCTTATCCGTGACAATCTGATAACGGGTAACCGTTTCGGATTTACGGTTAAAGAGCCGTTTAAAAAAATTCAATATTTATTCACCTCCCCATAACAATTCATAATTCATAATGCATAATTACTCATAATATCCGCCAAGTGCGAACATACTAAACTTCATAATTTCGGACAAGTTCATATTCTCACTCCTTTTCGATATACGGCAGAGTTGCAACCTTTGTACGCTGTTCAACGGCAAATTCTTTTTCCATAGCCTTGTACATTATTTCTGTTTCCACAAGAATACGATAGGCTTCAACAAGGGTTTTTATATCGCATGGTTTCAAGCATAAATTAGCGGTTCTTTCTATCGTGTTAAATAATTTTTGCACAGTTGTTTCTTTTGTATCCATAAAGTTCTCCTTTCGGGCAACAAAAAAGCACCCTGCTTTTCGCAAAGAAGGTTAAAAAATGAACATTCAGAAATTACGCATGGAAAGAGGGCTGACCGTTCAGCAGTTGGCAGACATGAGCGGAATGCCCAAACGTACCCTTGAAAATGCCATTCGCCGTGATGACTGCACAGTTGAACTTGCCATCAGATTAGCCGATGCCTTGAATGTCACCCTTGACGAATTGTGCAGAACACCCAAAGAAGAATAAACAAACTTTTCCGTCACCATTTTGCCGACATCAAGAAAATGGTGACGGATTTTTTATATTACCTGTAAAAATTCATTTTTGTTGTCGCAATAGACAGCATAAGCGTCAAGAAGTGCCGCTGTACCGTCTATTCTTTGTGTACGGTTATCGGTCTTGCAAGGCTGTATATTGCAGTTAATATCTGTCTTTATATCCATATTCAGCAGGCACCATTCATCAATCGGGTTATTATCATACACAATATTCTTTTCCTGCAATTCCACTTTCAGATTTTTCATAGGCTCGGAAAGTGTTTTTGTACCCTGAATGACTTTTACCATAGTTCTCTCTCCGAATTCCTGCTTGAAAGCGGAAAGCAGTTCATCTGAAATATGCCAGCCGTCATAACCGATATACAGCGGATAAATATCCTCTTTGTCACGGAGTTCAATAAACCAGTCAAGAATAACTCTTTTATCGACTTTTCTTCCCTCACAAACTCTCATATAACCCTGACTTATCCATAAGTCGTAAGGCACCCAGTCACGACCGTTTCTGTTGCCTTTGGCATTTTGTTCCTCAATCACAAAAGACGGTATCCAATACATTGACTTGATGTAAAGGTGATTATCACCGGGCTTCATACAGATAGCCTTTGCGGCAGTCAAGTCGATACTGTCAGCGGCATCAAATCCGCCGATACAGTAACGGAAATCATAAAACTCGGGTGTCATGGCTTCATTGTGTGCGTCCTCGTAGGTCAGCCAACGTGATGACGGATTTTCTTTCAAGTTGAAATCCTTTACGAAAACTGTCGGCTTAAATGACAAATCCATTTTCGCCTTTGAAACCATCTGTCGCAGATAGTCATAAGATTTTATTGTACCCAAGCCGGGATTAGCTTTTATCCAACATTCTTCTTTGTCCCATTCGTCCGAAGAATCCAATTCATAAATAAACGGCAAATAATGCTCGTCCTGTTCGGGATTGTCAATTACCTTTGCAGCATAGTCATACTGAGCGTCAAAAATGCCGTTACGGACAAAGCCGTTTGTCGTGATAGTGAAAAGTATCGGCTGCCGCCTTGCACCCATGGCTTGTTTAATCAAGTCATACAAATCCCTGTCCTTAATGGCTGCAAGCTCGTCTATAATGGCACAATGTACGTCAAGACCGTCAAGACTTGAAGTTTCGCTTGCCAATGCCTTGATATATCCGAGATTATTCCAGAAATACAAGTCAGACGCACGCTTTTTGATATGTTTAGCAAGCAGCGGAGATTTTTGTATCATCTTATGGCAAGCCGTAAAGCCCAATTTGGCTTGGTCAAGTTTCGTTGCCAAATTATATATTTGCGGAGAGTTCTCCCCGTCATTCAAAAGCATATCAATTTCCACAGCGGCACACTCTGAAGTCTTGCCGTTTTTTCTGCCCTCGATAATCAGACACTCGTTATACTGTCGTATATTATTATCATCAACAAAGCCGAATAAAGCCATCAAACGGGCTTTTTGAAAAAGCTCCATTTGAAAGGATCTTCCCATTTTCTCGCCTGTCGGAAAGCAACAGAATTTTTCAATAAATCGGATATGCTTGCTAGCTATGTCATAATCAAAATGGTACTTGTCGGGACAAGCATAGGCTTTCAGCAGATTTTCAGCTTGTTTCCGTATTTTGTTACAAGCCGTAATATTGCCGTCATAAATATCTGTAAAATATTTTTCAAACTCGTTCATTTTGTCACTCCCGTAAATGATAGTAATTCATCAGCAACAATTTTATTTTTCTCTGGTAAGAGGTCTGTTAATTGTTTGATGATTTTTGCATATTGTGCACATGACTGATTGTACTGCCGTACGACAGGTCTTTCCCGTTCATAAGGTTCTTGTTTTTCGCCCTGCTGGAACATCTCGACAGA
>ONIF01000191.1:7650-8097 GCA_900317795.1 uncultured Eubacteriales bacterium
AGGGCAGTCTTGAATTTCTTTTCGTCTTTCATATCCTTGAAAATTCCGTTTAATCGTTTTATCTCTTTTTTGATACGTTCATCTTTTGTTAAATTCGCCATAATAAGCTCACTTCCTTGTAAAAAAATTGAATAGGGGGGGTTGAAAATCTCTCATGCGTTGATAAAGAGGTAGGGCTTGCAACGGTCTGACCTGCACCCCTACCCGTGATTTTTAAGGGGGGGACTATGCCTCGTAATCTTCAAACCACTTTTTGATGATATATTCTTGAAACAATTTATTGTTTCGTTGTGTATCGTCATTTGCATTCGCAATACACTCATCATAACTCTTGTCAATGAATATCATCTTTGCATGAAACATTTCCTGCAAGTCGTTTCTCTGCTGACGTTTCGGAAATCCGCCGATAATCCATACTCTGCGACAATCAGCTTTACCCTCTGCAAT
>ONIF01000458.1 GCA_900317795.1 uncultured Eubacteriales bacterium
AATATAAAAATTCGCATTTACAATCTGCATTATCCATAAAATTGCAGTTTCACAAACCGCTGTTATGATAAATGCCAAAAAACTTTGTGACGGCTTTTTTACGAGCGTTGATACAAAAAGTCCCATTGATACAGATGTCATTATCAATACAAGCATTATCACGGCAACTTCGAGAAATATATCGGGCATAATTATTTTTTTCATTCCCGAAAAGCCCGTTGTTACAGACAGCACCGCTGTCATTATTAAAGACTGCATGACGGCATATATTACATTCGGCACGTACTTTGCAAGCAGATACACGGGTATTTTCAAATTCCCCATGCACTCTCGCTTATATATCACTCTTTCTCTGCTGATGTCCGAAATCGAATTGAAAAGTATTTATCTGACGGAATGAAATATGCCCCTCCTCCGAAAATGGCAGGCAACATCACCATTAACACAATTTTCCATGCATTTTCTTTGAAAAGCAGTTCAAAATTTCTCTTTAAATACATTCCAAACTGTTTTCTTTTATGAACTCTCGGTTTTAACTTTGATTTATGCTTTTCACGAGGCGTGACGTTGAATGAAAAATAATTTCTGTACTGTTCCGCCCAATACTCAGACTTTTCTTTTATCATGTTTAATATTTCCGTGACGCTCTCCGTGTCAAAAAACATCTTTGCCTCGTCAAGCGTTCCGCAAAAACATATTTTTCCGCCTGTTCCCATGAAGATTATCTTTTCAAACAGTTCAAGCCTTTTTATTTTTTCCGTTGAGATTATCATTGTCTTTGAAGTCTGCCTTGCTATATCCCTCAGCAAATATAAAAGTCCTCTTTCCGTTTCGTCATCTAAATTTAAACTCGGCTCGTCAAGTATCAGCAGACTTGGATTTCCCAATAATTCAAGTGCAATGTCTGCACGTTTCCTTACATCTTCTTCAAGCTCTCTCACCTGCACATTGGAATACTCTATTATTCCCAACATATCAAGCACGCTGTCAATATGCCTGTCAAATTCCTTGTCCTGCACTTCATCATAGTCTTTCAGTTTCAAGGCATATCTCATACATTGTTTAAGCGTCAGACTGTCAAACAATATACTCTCTTTCGGCACATATCCGATTACTTCTTTCAGCATATCTATATTACTCAGCAAGTCAAGACCGTTGAAATATACATCACCTTTTTTAATTCCGCTTTCCAAGCCCTTTATGACATTTATCAAATCAGACTTTCCCGAATTTTTCCCCCCGACTACCGCAGTAAAATCGTTACTGTCTATTCTCAGGCTTACATCATCAAGCAGTTTTTTTCCGAGAGAACTCCTCTTTGTGATATTATGCAGTTCGACATTTGCACCGTCAAAAACTTTTTTATAAATAATAAAGCTGTTGAAATATATCATGGTAAAGTTGAGTATCTGTATATAGTCGCAGTTTCTCAGTACCTGTTCATTCTCGACTTCATGCCCGTTTACAAAAGTCCTTTTGTTTCCATAGACATACAACATATCAATATTGCCCTTTTCGGCAGGCAGGATTTCAGCGTGTCTTTGAGAAATTCCCAAGTGATTTAATACAATATCACTTTCCCTATTTCTGCCGATAGTCACACCCTTTTCAATATTTGCCTTTAAATACTCACTCTCACCTTTATTATCGGCAATTATCACAAGCACGGAATTTCCCAAGCGGATAACCGTGTCCTGCCCCTCTTTTTTATAGAACTTCATACTTTCGAGTTGCTGAAATTCCGTATTGTTATACATAAAAGAGCCTTCACGGCTGTCCGTGTCTGCAAAATACAGCTTGTCATTCCTTAAATTTATCCTTAAATGCACTTTTGAAATAGTATTTGCCTCAACAAGTATGTCTGTATTGGCAGAGCCTATTGTAATTTCACGTTTCTGAAATTCCTCTGTATTGTATTTTCTCACCAAGTCGCCCTCTACGATATAGAGCGTATAACCTTTTTCATTCACCCCGCAACATAACCTTTCCTATACGTTTTATATCATTATAAAAAATTTTCTGCAAAATTGCAACACTATAAATAAAAATACAATTTTTTGTACTATACAAATTTTTTTCGTGTTGATTTGAATATCAAAAAATAGTATAATCATTATGTAATCAAATGAAAAGAGGTTTTTTACATGACTATCGAAACGGCAAGGCAGAAAGCTGAAAATTTGCGTGAACAAATCCGATACCACAATGACAGATATTATAATCAGGACTCCCCCGAAATCAGTGATTATGAATATGATATGCTTTTGAAAGAGTTGGAAGAAATTGAAAATGAATTTCCCGAACTCATTACACCCGATTCACCTACACA
>ONIF01000187.1 GCA_900317795.1 uncultured Eubacteriales bacterium
TATGATATAAAAAATACTATTCGGCAGGTGAACTTACAGTGAAAAAAATATGGGAATTTATCAAAAAAGAAATCATGCTTTCAGTATCGGTTTTGGCAGCTCTGGCGGCTCTTGTTATCACGCCCCCGTCAGCTAAGCTTTTCAACGACATTGACTGGAGAACTCTCGGAACACTTTTTATGATGCTCACTGTTTTGGAGGGGTTTAAAAAAGAAAATATTTTTCGTCCTTTGCTGCGTCTTGCGGGAAATATCCATACCATGACGGGGTTATCCATGTTTCTGGTTTTTTCGGTATTCTTTTCTTCGATGTTCGTCACAAATGACGTATCACTTATTATATTTGTTCCGCTGACAATCATATTGTTCAAAGCTGGAAAAAAAGAAAATTACATACTCCCGATAATAACAATGGAAAATATTGCCGCAATCAGAGGCTCTCTGCTGACACCTTTCGGAAGTCCTCAAAATCTTTTTATTTTCGGTCAGTCGGGAGTAAGTGCATGGCATTTTATTTCATATATGTTCCCTATATGGATCATATCGGGATTACTTCTTATCATATTTGTACTTTTTCCGTACCGCAAAGATATACGACAAACAACAAATATAGAAAACTCCGACTTTATCGGAAAATGGCAGCCCGAAAGAAAACGGCAGCGTATCACCTATCTGATAATATTCACGGTTGTTATCATCACTATCGTTACAAGAACGGAATTCTGGATATGGGCAGTGTTTGCAACTGCTTTGATTATTCTCATAACCGACCGTAAAATACTTATCAAGACAGATTACGTTCTGCTGTTGACATTTTTCTGTTTCTTTGTCTTTTCGTCATCTATTGCGGGAAACGAAAAAATTGCCTCATTCCTCAGCAGTGTTCTTGCAGGACATGAGTATGAGGGAAGCATTATACTCAGTCAGTTTATTTCAAATGTGCCTGCCGCAATCGTACTTTATCCCTTTGCCGTCAATCACGGGGCACTTCTGTACGGACTTGACACGGCAGGTCTTTGTTCCATTATCGGCTCTCTCGCTTCGGTAATCAATTATCGCCTTTATGTTAGGGAATATCCCGAAAACAGTAAAAAATTCCTCCTTGTATTCACGTTGATAAGTCTTGCTTATTTTGCCTTTGCAGTAATGCCCGGATATTTTATCAGCCGGACACCTATGTTTATATCATAATGACACAAAAAATTTGAATATTTGTGTCGTGTAATCGTTTTCATTCTTTGTTTTTTCTACTTATTTATTTCATGTATATTTGTAACACTTGTCAATTTACAAGCGTTAATGAAAAAGTTAAAATAAAATTGTAATCATTTTCAAATCTTTGGAAATAATCGAGAAATTCCTTAAAGAAAATCTCTGATTTCAAAAAAATACTGCCGTAAAGGGAGGTATGCTTTATGATAACTGCAACAGGCAAATCTATTTTGAAAGGCATTGCCATAGGCAAAGTGAAATTCTTCAAAAAAGAGCAGGCTAAAATATCAGATGTTGTTTCGGACGTTGAAACCGAGCTGAAAAAATTTGAAGAAGCCAAAAAAAAAGCTCAAACTCAGCTTCGGGCACTTTATGACAAGGCTGTTGTTGAGGCAGGCGAAAACTATGCCGCTATTTTTCAAATTCATATCATGATGCTTGATGATGATAATTTTGTTACCTCCATACAGGAGATAATTAAAAATCAGAAAAAATCGGCAGCCTATGCCGTTAAGACCGCAGGCGAAACTTTCGCTGAAAAATTTGCTTCTATGGACGATGAATATCTGAAAGCCCGTGCGGCAGATGTGCGTGATATTTCTGCGAGGGTCGTCAATATCCTTACGGGAAATGACAAAAACTTTGAAGAAAGTGACGAACCGTTTATTATTGTTGCGGAAGATTTGGCACCGTCGGAAACCGTACAGCTTGATAAAAGCAAGCTTCTCGGATTTGTGACACATCTCGGCAGCACAAACAGTCATACGGCTATTCTTGCGAGGAGCATGAACATTCCCGCCCTCATAGGTACGGAAATAAGTGAAGAATGGGACGGCAAACTTGCGATTATAGACGGCTACAACAGTTGTATTTATATCGAACCGAATGATGACCTTTTGCAGACTCTCGACAAAAAACGTATCCGTGACATTCAGCAGAGGGCATTGTTACAGGAACTTAAAGGCAAACCCAATGTCACGCTTGACGGTACGGAAATAAAACTGTATGCCAATATCGGAAACGTTTCTGATGTGGGCATGGTTTTGCAAAACGACGCAGGCGGAATAGGCTTGTTCCGCTCGGAATTTATCTATCTTCATTCGGAGGATTTTCCGACAGAAGATGAACAATTTGCCATTTATAAGCAAGTTGCCGAAATGATGGACGGTAAGAAAGTTATTATCCGTACTCTTGACATCGGTGCAGACAAGCAGGCAGATTATTTCCGCCTTCCGAAAGAGGATAACCCTGCATTAGGCTACCGTGCCATAAGAATATGCCTGACACGTCATGATATATTCAAGGCTCAGTTAAGGGCTTTGCTGAGAGCTTCGGCTTTTGGCAATGTAAGTATCATGTTCCCGATGATAATTTCCGTTCGTGAAGTGCTTGACGCAAAGGCAGTTTTGGAAGAATGCCGTCGGGAACTCATTGCAGAGGGTGTAAATATCGGAGAAATCGAAACAGGCATTATGATAGAAACGCCTGCCGCTGTTATGATAGCAGAGGATCTTGCCGCAGAAGTTGATTTCTTCTCAATCGGCACGAATGACTTGACGCAATATACATTAGCAATAGACCGTCAGAATCCGAGCCTTGACCCGTTCTATGACTCACATCACCCTGCCGTACTGAAAATGATAGAACAGACTGTTACCGCAGCACATAAGCATGAGTGCTGGGTTGGAATATGCGGTGAGCTTGGAGCCGATACATCACTAACCGAAACGTTTTTGAAAATGGGTATTGACGAATTGAGTGTAAACCCAGGAAGTATCCTCAATGTAAGAAAGACAATTCGCAGTATCGACCTCAAAAGATAATCATTGCCGAATAAGGCGAAAATACAAAGAACTGACAGTATCACAAAATCTGTCAGTTCTTTTATAGTAAACGTCACTGAAAATTTCCTTTTGTCATTCTGAGGAACGAAGTGACGAAGAATCTTTCAAAGATTTCTCGCTTCGCTCGGAATGACATAGGGCGATTTATTTTGTCGTTTACTATATTTTCATCTGCTTTCTTTACGGATAACTCCATAAAGAAGAAATATTGATGATGCCATCATAATCATTTCCGTAACAGGCTGTGCCCAAAGCATTCCGCCTAAACCGAATATATAATTTAACAGCAACAACAACGGCACATATAATATCAACTGCCGTACAAGCGTTATGCCGAAAGCATACTGCGGTTTTCCCATCGCCTGAAATGACATTCGGCACATTGAAACTGCTCCCACAAACGGCAATATAAACATCAATGTCCTCAATACCATTGTGCCAATCAATATGACTTCTGCCGATTCCGTGAATATTCCTATCAGTAACGGTGCAAAAATCCCGTATAAACCCATCAAGACCAATTCCGTTCCGCTGACAACCATAACACCTGCTTTCAAAACGTTCATCATTCTTGTATAATTCTTTGCACCATAGTTATATCCCATGATAGGCTGAGTGCCTGCGGCAAATCCCTGATAAATGTAATTTCCAAGTGACAATACTTTCTGAGCAATTCCCATTGCCGCAACCGTCAGTTCACCATAACCCACAGCAAGATTATTATTTACAATATATGCCGCTGATGTTAAAAGCGTTTCCAAAGATGCAGGAACGCCTACCCAAAATATCTCTTTCAGAATTTCAGCCGCCGGCTTGATATATTTTAATGCAGGCTTTAAAAGCGTCTTTCCCCGTATATAAAACAGCAGTGATACCGCCATTCCGCAGCCGTTTCCGATAATAGTGGCAATAGCCGCTCCCTGTATCTGCAAATGCAGCGTAAATATAAAAATCGGGTCAAGTATGATATTGACTATCGTACCGACAATCATTCCGACAATGGAATATTTGACAGAACCCTCACTTCTTAAAAGCTGCCCAAATGTATAATTTCCCATTGTAAACAGACTGCCAAGCAAAATAATTCTCACATACTGTTCTGTATAAATCGTTGTATTGTCTTTTGCACCAAGTCCCTGTACAATGGATTGCAGAAAAATCAATCCGACTGCCGCCACAATCATACTGTTAATGACTGTAAGCATAAATCCTACTGTCAGTGTATGATTGGCTTTTTCCCTGTCATCTGCACCAAGACTTCTCGCAATAAGAGATGACGAGCCTGTTCCTATCATATTGGAAACAGCTATCGTTATCATCATCACAGGGTAGGCAAGATTGACAGCCGCTAATTGATAATCATCGTGCATCAATCCTATAAAATACGTATCCACCAAATTATAAAGCACCATGATAAACATTCCTGCAATCAGCGGCACACCCATTTTCACAACAGCCTTTACAGGCTTTTCTTCACTCAGCGTAAATATACGCTTATCTTCTTTATTCATTTCAAATCTTTCTTTCACAAAAATATCTGTCAGCCATTATAGCGTAACTTCCGCATATCCTCAAATTCATAATCAGGTTCTTTCCTGAAAAACAGCTTTGGACTGTATTTTGAGTAATCGGCATTTACAAAATTATATATATTCAG
>ONIF01000243.1 GCA_900317795.1 uncultured Eubacteriales bacterium
GCTCGGAATGACATAGGGCGATTTATTTTGTCATTTGCTATATATCAATATTTTTCAAGAGGCTTTGCGGTTGCTGTAATGGATTCTATTTCGTCGGGGTCAATAGCTGTTGCAATACCATCTTTCATATAACGGCAGTTTATTACACCTGCCGAAGAAGTTTCACTATTGGAGGGGATATTTCTGCTGTCAGCTTCAGCCGTGATTTTTGAGCCGTCTTTCATTGTTATATCAAATTCAACTTTAAATCCGAGTGCATTCATTTTTTCGTGATAGTCGTGAAGTTCTGTTGAAGACGCAACGGGGTCTGTTTCGTCAAGTTCAGGCACTTCGGGGAAATCCATCGGAGAAACAGTTGCCTGCATATCTATGCCGAATGATTTTGCGTAGAGATTATCTACAGTCATTGTGACACCATTCATTGAAAATTCCTTGCCGTTGAGGTCACTCAATGCTCTTGAAGATGTCTTGTAGTTGAGAGTTGCACTTACTTCAAATTCAAAGGGAAGAACTTTTTCAGTAACTATATAGTATTTGTTGTCCTCATAGGCACCGCTTTTTGAATAAGAAAATATTCCCTTATCTTCACCGAGTTTGTTTTTATATTTCTTTTCAAGTTCATCATAGTTGTCAAGATAAGTGCCTATTTCTTCATCAAGATGCATGATTGTAAGCTGATTTTCTTTTACAGTCATTCTCTCGCCTTTGAGATGGCTTGAAAAATCCTGATACAAAGCAGTAGCCTGTATCGTATTTTCATCTTTCATGTCATACCATACACTTCCGCCTCTGTTGGAATTATCGCTGAACAATGCGGCTATCGGTGAAAGTGTTACATCAACGTCATTTGAGCCGAAAATAATATATTTGCCGTCGTTGTTTTCAACGAACTTACTGCCGTCACTGTTTTTTATCTGCATAACAGCACCAACAAAATTATCATCTCCTGCAATTCCCTCAAACTCTACAGCAAGATTGTCACTTTTTGTAGAAACATTACTTCCGCTGAAAAGACCATATTTGGGCTGACCTGCAAACCAATTTCCGAATACCTGATTAAAACCGCCTGCCGCACCGACTGAAACCGTGCTTATCACTACCGCAGCCGCAACTGCTGCCGCAATTCCTATAATACCTCTTTTTGTAAAACGTCTGATTTTCTTAGCTGTTGTTGCTTTCATAACCGTATTCACTACCCTTTCTGTATTCACACCTGTATTTTCAATAATCGTTTCTTCGCTTATGTCTGAAAAATCCGACTCCATTGAGTCAAAAACAAACTTTTTTTTCATTTTGTCCAACCTCTTTCTGTAAGTATCTTTTTGAGCTTTTCTTTTGCACGCTTGATACGTGACTTTACTGTTTCGCTGTTCATCTGCATTTTTTCGGATATGACCGTTGAGGACTGATAGTAATAATAATGTCTTATTATAATCTCCCTGTCAGGCTCGCCTATCTCGTCAAGAGCATCTTTCAGAGCCTTTGAGATGAATTTGTCCTCTATCTCTTGAGATACATTCAACCCGTCTTCAAAGTCCATACCCTCTATGCTGACGACATTTTGATGACGCTGATTACTTTTGATTTTATTTTTCGCCTTGTTTTTAGCAATACAGCAGATAAAGCCTTTTAACTTGTCAGTCTGTATTTTTTCCCTGTTATACCAGAGGGTGATAAAAGTATCCGATGTGGTTTCTTCAATATCCTCTATACTGAAACAGCCTGCGGAAATATTTGAAATGATTGTCGAAACCAACGGAGTATATTTTCTTGTGACCTCCTCCAGAGCCTTATGGTCACCGCTTTTCAGCCTTTCGGCAAGTTTTTCTTCTTCCACTGTATTTGCCTCCCGAGATTTTTTTACTTTTCAAGTGCTTTCGATTATAATAACAACTTTCATTTGACGATAGGGGCATGAATTTTTAAAAAAATTTCAAAATTTTTTCGCACTTCAAAAAAATGTGTTATTTAAGGGATTTTTTCAAAGCAAAACAGCCGCCAAACGCTTTATACACGTTTAGCGGCTGTTTTATATATCAGAAACCCCAAAACTGAAACAGTTTCCAGTAAACAACACCGAATATAATAAATATACTGCACAAATTTTCAAGAAGCAAAACAAATTTTGCGTTTTTATCGGGCTTTTTCACCCAAGCCACTATATTTACGGCTAAAAGTACTGCCGAGAGAACTGCAATCGCAATGCAGAGAACTGCCCTTATTATATCATCAAGCATATCAAGATTAAGCATAAGAACAATACAAAGTAAAATTGCTACCGCAGTAATTCCTATCAGCATTTCTGTTATTTTAAATGAAAATTGGGGCTGTCCCCTGAATTTCCTAATTCTTATAATATGTATGAAAGCCATTACAGTCAAAACAGCCAATCCGATAAATAAAATCAAAAGAGCCGTTTTCCAAGCCTGTAAAATTGCCGTTTTCGTCTGTACGTATAAAATTGACTGTTTCCGTGCCTGTGATGAGTTTTGAAATCACCGCATAGTCTGATATTTGTTCAATAGACGTTACACCGAGATTTCCCGAAAATATGCCGTTTTCTTCCTTGACTTCAAAATTATCCTCGAAAAAGCTGTATAAGCCGAAACAGCCTGTTTCAAGCACTCCGCCTGTGATTTTGTAATGTCCCGAGAAGTCGTATTTTGTAAAGTTATCTGTTTTCAATGATGCAGTATCGGGCGAAATGATGCAGTATCGGGCGAGCCGTAAAGCAATTCGGGGAGTTTGGAAGAATATATTCTGTCCTGCTGGGTGTTTGTCATCATAACAAAACCTGTTTTTGATTTTGTGTCAAAGCGTACAAGCGAGGAAAATCCCTCCGTATTTCCACCGTGACCGATAATATCCATGCCCGGTTTTTCTATCATAAAGCCGTGATAAAAACTGCCTGTCTTTCCGTCTGAAAAGTATCTTGACGGAGTAAGCATTTCATCAAGGGTATTTTCTTTTTCAAATAGCGGACAGTCTTTACTGTCACTCACAAACGCTTTGACAAAAGTTTCAAGGTCCGATAAAGTTCCGCAGGCACTTCCTGCCGGATAGAGATGTATATAACGCCTGCATTCCCCAAGCGATGCCAAGCCGTCAGTTCCAAAAAGATGACCATCGGCATAACAATGCGTTTTCTTTCTTTGTTCGGCAACCCACTCATTGTCCGAGAGGTCGGGGCATAAGGCTGTATGCTGCATACCCAGCTTTTCAAAAATATTCTGCTTTACATAGTCTGCATAACTCATGCCGCTGATACACTCAACGATATATCCCGCAAGTGCCGCACCGTAGTTTGAATAGGCAACAGTTTTGCCCGGTTCGTAACGCTGTACGGGTTCGACTTCTTTCAATGCCTGTCCGAGAGGCTTTATGGCATTGATATCATCTGTTTCTATCTCTTTATACGGTGTAAGAAAGCCTGCACTATGGTTCATAAGGTCCGTCATTGTAATCGGAGTGTCATAATTCAGCTTGGAAAGAAATCCCTCGGGCAAATAACTGCATATATCCTTGTTTAAATCAAGCTTTCCCTGTTCATAAAGCTGCATGGCACTTGTCCAGACAAGCAGTTTACTTACAGAACCCCATTCATAAACCGTATCTTCATTTGCAGGTATGTCGTTTTCCATATCAGATTTTCCATAGATGATATGTATATCATTCTCTCCGTCAAAAACAGCTACTGCCACAGACGGTGTTTTGTCCTTTGTTTCCTCGATAAGTCCATTTATCTTTGTTTCAACGTCTGCCCTGTCAAATGTACTCTCCGCACTGACGGGCATTGACATAAACATACCTGCTATTACCGCCACGGCAATGCCCGACAAAAAAAGTTTCTTCCTCATAGAAATAATCCCTCCGCACCGATTTGTAATTGTTTCCATTATATCATACGGAAATCAATAATTCAAATTAAAAATATTTCTTTTGAAGAAAACGAAAGTCACACTTTATTGTGTCAGTAGTGGCGAAAAAATTTTCGATAAATGTTAATAAATTATTAACAAATTGTAACTCTGGTATTTCCAAATCCAAAAACGCATATCTTTTAGATTAAAAGTTTACCTTGGGGTGTTAAGAGAATAATACGAAATAAACCGATTTAGCGATTTGTTAAATATTTTTATGAAATACGACTATGATTTTATTGAGTTTTCAACACTTTCAACCACTATCCCAACAATCTCAACAGCAATCACATTTAATGTGATATTTATTATTTAGTTGAGTAATTATAAAAATATTTCAAATTAAAGAGAAAATTAGCTCACAAAAATGATATTTACTTTCTAATCGAATTTTCGTTCGCTATCGCCCGACAGCTCCGAAAAAAGTCGTATTTACAAAAATAAGAAATTAAAATTCACAAAAAATCTTCTTTCCGGGTTTTTCTTTAAAAAATAAAAATGTGAGTTGCAATCTCCTGCAAAAAATGCAATTTTTTGTCTTAATTTACGGAAAAATGTATAATGCATGACAGCACAAACAAATATTTTTTAATTTCCTTAAAAGAAATTAGATTAACTTTCGGGTGCTGATAAAGTAATTAAAATTCACCACAAAAAATCTCTTATCCAATGTATTGAATTTTGCTTGCAGATGTGGTAAAATTAGGGGGTAAAAAGTTTTCAACATCGTGGTTTTCAATCACAATGTTCCGAAAAAGTTTTCAACATTTTGGCGGTTTAATACATCTAATTTTGTCAAAATAGTAGGGGAAGTTGTCAAAATAGTAGGGGAAGTTGTCAAAATAGTAGGGGAAGTTGTCAAAATAGTAGGGGAAGTTGTCAAAATAGTAGGGAGTCACCCCCTACAAACCCGCTTGTAATCAGCCCTCCCCGGACCTATAAACAAGACATAAAACAAGACTATAAACAAGGGATCAAACAAGTTAGACAAACAAGGAGGCACCCACGACAAAAAAAAGTTGAGTCACCGTGAAGAACCAAGGAGGAAAATTATGCAACCGGTCAAGCATGGAATATCACCAAATTACTCTGTTTCCAAAAGTCATGCAATTACATCTATGAGAGAAATCAATGACATGACAGTAAGTCAACTGAAAATGATTTATATTTATCTGTCAAAAATAAATCCGGATAATGTAAATACAAAATCGGTTACAATATCTTTAAAGGACTATGTTTATATTATGGGAAAGCAACACGCCACAAGACCTAAGGAGTTTCTTGAACTCAGCAAAGAAATGGTAAGGATAACCACTACCATTCCATTAACTGACGAAAACAATAATATTACAGGTTTTTCAACGTATCCTGTTTTCAGCAAGTTCTCCGTCTATAAGAATACAAAGGACAGATTATGGTATGTTACGATAGAATGCCATGACGACCTCCTTATACATTTTTTCAATCTGCAGTCGCATTATTCTTCTTTTAAGCTGTGGAATCTGTCTGCCCTCAGCACCGTTCCGCATATACGTCTTTACGACCTTTTACAGCAGTATAAGGGTATGTCAAAGATATATGATATGGATACCCTCCGTGCAGTTACAGGCACTGAAAATAAATATACAAGATGGGACAACTTTAAAAGCAAGGTTCTTGATGAAGCCAAAGAAATATTTGCGGAAAAAACCGATATTATTTTTGACTATGAACTTATCTCGGGAAATTACAGGCAGATTGCAGGCATAAAATTCAATATAAAGCCAAATCCCAATGCCGAAGCAAACAGACTTTCCGTTTATCAGGAGTTCAGCTACACCGAGGAGATAGAACAGTCTGTTAAACAAATCACCAAGCCCCCTATACTTGAAAGTTCCCCTCTTGCAAAGGAGTTATATAATATATGTGAGGGCAACTTTACCGAAAAGCAGATACAAGCCCTTGAAATCATTCTGAAAGAAATTGTCTTTCCCGGATATTCCGAAAGCATGGAGGGAATAGAAACAACATTTCTCCCCGGACAATACGGCTATGTAGAATGCACTTCTTACTTGAAAATGTTTTATAAATATACTTTGGACAAAAATCCCCAAAATAAGTATAAATATCTTAAAAAGGTGCTTGAAAATCAAAAAGATGAACTGAATAAAAAATCCTGAAAATAGTATTAAAAAAAACAGCGGGTTTGTCAAGTAAACTGTGTAAGTTTGTTATTGAATTTTGTAAGACTGCAATGAATGCAAGTTGCACATGGTCATGATTTTTCATATTTGCGGATTC
>ONIF01000193.1 GCA_900317795.1 uncultured Eubacteriales bacterium
AACGGCTATCAGACAACCCTCTATTCGGATGTATATAATATAGCATACGGTGACGCAGTAAAATATACGACAACAGTAAAAGGCGGTACAGTAGTAGGTACATCGGCTGACCGTGCAGTTGTAGGTGAAGACGGCGTTTCAACTGTTGTATATCACGGCTATGACATGACAGACACTAAGAGAAGTATTGCAGTTGTTGCGGACGAAGCTCCCGAAGGTCAGAAATTTGCATACTGGCAGGTTGACGGCAATAAGATCGTCAGCATGACTCCCGAATACAGCTTTATCGTAAGCGAAAGAGAAAAGAATCTTGAAGCAGTATTTGTAGGCGAAAATGAAGAAATCTCCGCAGAACCTATCGCTACCGTTTCTGCAAGACAGGATAAAGTAGATACAACTAACAATACTGTTAAGTTCGGTACAAATTACAGTGTTCCCTCAGACAAGTACACAACCAAGTCCGTAGGCGTTTACTATGCAAACAACAAGCAGCTTGGCTACAAAGATACTCTTGGTATGAAAGCTGACCTTACAGCCGTTCTTGAAGGCGGCAGCGAAGCAGTTAAGAATCTCCTTTTGACCACATCGGGCGTTAAGTTTAATTCTATCGAAGCATCGGAAAGTCAAGGCGAATTTGTAAGAGGCTGGAATCTCGGTACCAATACAGACGTTTATGTTTATGCATTGGGCGTAATTGTAGCTGAGAATAAGACCACAGGAGAGGAAGAAACATTCTACAGCGATGTTGTTGCAACAACTTACAACCTCGCAGAGTGATTTGAGAAAGGATGAATGTTATGAACAGAAAGTATATTCCCGTAGGTATGGAGATCTTTGAGTTTGAAACAGAAGATGTTATCATGACAAGCACAGGCGACGGTACCGGCAACCATGACGGCGGCGACGAAAGTTATAACGACGATGACTTCTAATCATTAAGGTTTCCTAAAATTGAACGGCGGCAGGCAGTTTCGGCTGTCTGCCGCTTGTTTTGCTTAAAAGATGATTTTTGTACAAGTAAAAATACATTTTCATCTATTGATAAATGCGGACATATCATGTATAATGAATGTGATATGGGAAATTTTTGTCAGGGAGGTTTTAAAATGGCTAAAAAAGAAGAAAATTATATCATGCGTGAAAGAAAAAGATGGGGATTTCTGGGCATTCCGTGGACTTTTACGGTCTATACCCTCAAAGAGAAAAAACTTGTGATAGATACGGGATTTTTCACCAGCACAAAAAATGAGATACTTTTATATCGAATAGTGGATTTATCGTATTCGAGAACTCTCGGTCAAAAAATATGCGGTCTTGGTACAATCACCGTCTATTCCAAAGACAAAACCAGCCCTAATCTTATCATAAAAAATATCAAGCACTCCAACGACTTTTATGAAGCGGTTTCCGATGCGGTTGAAAAAGACCGTATCAGAATGAAAATGCGTCAGAGTGAACTGATTGACATCGACAGCGGTGAAGATATATATGACGATACCGAATGAGGTGATTTTACGTTCAGAAAAATAAAAAAACAATATGTGCCTTTTATGAAAGCAGGCGTGCAGACTCTGATTGCTTACAGAATGAACTTTTTCGGGTTTGCCATAGGAGGTCTGATATACTGCTTTGTGATGTACTATCTATGGAAAGCCGTTTTCGGTTCGTCGGGAAGCGACAATTTCATGGGCTTTTCCATGGTCGATATGACGTTATATCTTTTCCTTTCCAATATCACTTCACAGCTTACTTTCAGTTCGGTATGTGATGATGTCGGTGAGGAAATTAAATACGGTACTATCGTTATGCGTCTTATTAAGCCCGTTAATACGGATATGAGTTATCTCGCAAATGAAATGGGCGGTAACGGCATGAAATTCATCATTTCCACTATGCCCATGATAATCGGCATAGAAATATACAGATTTTTTGCCGTCGGACAGGTCATGTTTCATATAGGCAGTTTTGCACTGTATCTTGTAAGCGTGATACTTGCCTATCTTATCTCTTTCAGAGTGAATTTATGTTTCGGTTTCATGGCTTTCTATGTCAAAAACCTCTGGGGAATGAATATCCTCAAAAACAGTATTATCAATTTTCTTTCGGGAATGCTGATCCCTCTTGCATTCATGCCCGATTTTCTGAGAAAAACGCTTGAATATATGCCTTTTTCGTCAATGAATTATACCCCGGTTATGATATATATGGGAAAATACAGTATTTATGAAACGGTTTTCCGTCTTTTGGTGCAGGCGGTATGGGCAGTTATTATATATGCACTGTCAAAAATTATCTGGCTTGGTGCCATAAAAAGATTAAGTGTACAGGGGGGTTAGAATGCGTCGGTTTTTCAAAATATACAGAATTCTCGTTGCACAGAATTTGAAACGTATCATAGAATATAAAGCGGATTTTCTCACGGGTGCGGTCAGCTTTCTGATTGACCAGGCGGTAGGCATTGCCTTTATATTTATCATATTTTCGCAAATACCTCAGCTTGCAGGCTTTACTTTTGAGCAGATCGTTTTTATATACGGCTTTTCACAGATACCCAAAGGACTTGACCACCTTTTGACAGACAATTTGTGGTGTGTGGGATATTTTATCGTGAAAAAAGGCGATTTTGACAAGTACCTTACACGACCTATCAACCCGCTTTTCCATGTGATAGCCGAAACTTTTCAGGTTGACGCAATAGGTGAACTGATAGTCGGCATCGTATTGATGGTATATGTATCGGGAAGCGTGAATTTATACATAACTCCTTTGAGCGTAATACTCTTTATTTTAGTCATACCGTTTGCCGCTATGATATATACTGCCGTCAAAATTGCAGCGGGTGCGTTGGCATTTTGGATAAAAAGCAGCGGCTTTATTATACAAATGGTTTACGGCATGAATGAATTTGCGAAATATCCCACCACAATATATTCTTCATTTGTCCGTATATTGGTAACGTATATAATCCCCTTTGCATTTACGGGTTACTATCCGTCTATATACCTGCTTACGGGGCAGAACCCCCTTTTTAATATAGGCGGTACGGTTTTGATGTCCGTTATAGTGATGTCGATAGCCCTTTTGATATGGCACAAGGGACTTTCAGCCTACGAAAGTGCAGGAAGCTGAAAAAATCAGCCGTCCTCACAATAAGAACGGCTGATACATCAATTTAAAAATTCCGTTATGGAATCAAGCATGGAGAATAGCTGATTGATTTTGTCGGCTATTCTCTTTTGTTCGTTCAGAGGAGGCAATGGTATCAAACAATCCGAAATGATTTCAAGTGTAAGATTTGGAATAGATGTAACCTTAGTTTTTAATAACAACCTATTTTGTATAATTTTTGACGAAATTATTAAGCGTAGAAAATCGACAAAACATAAATTTACATTTATTAGTCGTGAAAAAGATATTGCTTGATTTGTATTAAGTGGCAGATTATTTTTATGTACGACAGCTGTTTTTCCGAGTGTACCTGCTATTGTAATAAGCAAATCATCTTCTTGCAATATAGAACGCTTTAATTCGGTATTATGTATTTTTTCATCAATATGTACCATATCAGAAGTATCTATTTGCCCGTTATCCATTATATTTTCAACTCTTAAATAGTTGATACCACTATCCAAATAACAGGACTTTCCACCTTTTGGAGTTGTTCCTTTTGATATAACAGAACATAAATTTCCCAATCTGCACCACTCCCAGCCGTCGGGGAGTTCAAAAGGCAGTTCGTCATCTGTAAAAGTGACAGTATCTTTCTTGTCGGGCTTGATTTTGCCTTGTTGGATAAGTTGTTGTTTTTCGGCTCGGATACGTTCAAGCAAGACCGAAGCAGGTTCATCATCGGGATTTTGCGGTACAAGCTGTCCTCTTATGGCGAGGTCAAGTATTTTTTCTTTTGCGAGTTTGACGGCAGTTTGCAGGTCGGTTTTATTTTCCTCTATCACGTCAACAAGCCCCATCAGTTCATTTATCTTTTCGGCTATGCGTTTTTGTTCGGAAAGCGGGGGCAAAGGAAACAGTAATGTTTTAAGTGTCGTTGCCGTTAAATGTTTTATAGTAACACCCTTACATATTTCGCTGAATTTTCCGTTATAAGCATAATACATCATTATAAACATATAAATTTCAGGTAAAATATTCTGATAAAATCTGACACGGTGCAAAGCGTTTTGATAATACATTTCTTCGTTTGAATCCCAAATACAGCACCTTCCAACATCTCCGCCTTCACAAATAAGTAAATCGTTCTTTTTTAATCTGTATCTGTCTAACTCTGCATCTTCAAATTTCATTTGTTTCACTTCTGAAAGGTCAATATCATTCCATTTTACATTTATACTGCATAAATAATTTTTATATTGTCCCTTATTTTTAGCTTTATCAAGAGTTTTTCCGAGTTCAAAAACGGAAATATTCTGTAATCTTGTCCACTCCCAGCCGTCGGGAAGTTCAAACGGTATCTCATCTGTAATGCATTTTTCCGTGCCGTCGGCGAATTGCTCATAGGGTAAATTATCTTCTTTAAAATAAATAACGCTGTCATTTTTTATATCTTTGGCTTTTAGTCTGCCGTCTTTGACCATCTGCTTTTTTTCGGCTCTG
>ONIF01000185.1 GCA_900317795.1 uncultured Eubacteriales bacterium
ACCTATCTCTGCCTGTATGGACTTTATAAACTCAATTATGCTCTGATTAGCCTCATGACCTGCCATAATTCCGTTATACATCACATCATCAGGTACTATATCTGCACCCGCCTCGATCATGGCTATGCGTTCACTGGTAGAGGCAACCGTAACAGCCATTTTTGAAACATCTCTCTGTTCCTTTGTGGGATTGATAACAAATTCTCCGTCAACAAGTCCAACCGATACAGCAGATATAGGACCGTTCCACGGCACATCTGATATACTCAACGCAATGGAAGTACCTACCATTGCTGTTATCTCGGGCAGACAGTCCGGGTCATATGACATTACCGTACAAACAATCGAAACATCATTTCTCATATCCTTCGGGAAAAGAGGTCTTATAGGTCTGTCTATCACTCTTGATACAAGTATAGCCTTTTCAGAAGGTCTTCCTTCTCTTTTTCCGTATCCTCCGGGTATTTTGCCGAGTGCATACTGTTTTTCCTCGTAATCAACAGACAAAGGGAAAAAGTCCACACCCTCTCTTGGCTTAGGTGCTGCCGTTACCGCAACGTGAACAACAGTTTCACCGTATCTTACCATACAAGCCCCGTTTGCAAGCTGAGTTGTCTTTCCTGTTTCAACTATAAGCGGACGACCTGCAAATTCCGTTTCAAATACTCTGTAATTTTCAAACATTTTTTTACCTCCAAAAATAACTTATTTTTGAGTGTTTCGGCTTAGCAATTAAACCAAAAAATAAAAAAATTATTTTTTCGTTTCACTGCTAAAATCCGAAATCACTTCTTAATTTAATGCAAACAGGGCAGCCTGTAAAAGTTTACCGACTGCCCCGAAACATTTTTTACTTACGGATACCGAGTCTTGCAATAATAGAACGATAACGCTCAATATCAACCTTTGTCAGATAACTAAGAAGACTTCTTCTCTGACCAATCATTTTGAAAAGACCACGTCTTGAGTGATGATCTTTCTTGTGGGTTTTGAGGTGCTCGGTAAGGTCATTTATTCTCTTTGTGAGAATTGCGATCTGTACTTCGGGAGAACCTGTATCTCCTTCATGTGTTGCGTACTCTTTGATAATAGCTTCTTTTTCGGACTTTAACATTTTTTATCCACCTTTTATAAAAATTTAATCAACCCTTTATCCCAGTAATCGGCTGTGGATTCCCTAAGGGCTTATCCCAAAAACCGAGAAAAAGGCATCAACCGCTGACTATTATATCACAATATTTTTTACTTGTAAAGATTTTTTTTAATTTTTCAAAAATTTTTTTACCCTTGCCATAAACTTTTTCAGTATTATTCTTATTCCCATTGTTTTCATTGTCCAAAAAGAATACAATCTATAACTTTTATCATATATACTGTGTTCTTTACCGTTTCTGACATAACTTGTCATCACGCCGATAATATCAATATCCTTTATCCCATATTCTTTATTTATGCAGTTATCCCCCAATATCACATAGTCATTCTCACGTACTTCAATTATTCGGTGAAGTATATATTTATTGGGAGGTCTTTTGTACAGCACAACATCTCCTTTTTTGCACCTTTCCCCATTTCGTTTTATTACTGTAAAAAGGTCTTTCCCCTGTCTTAAAAGCGGCATCATACTTGTTCCTACATTTGTGTATGTCAGACTTCCGTTCTTTTCTATATATTCCTCATAGTTTATTATTTTATCATTCATCTATTGCACCGATTTCTTTAAGTTCGCTTATCGTTCTCTTTACATCTTTTTCTATCTGACCATTATCATCACTATACATTTTTTTCATACCTGCTATTATTTCTTCTTCTGTGACATCTTTTTTAAGAAAATCAATAATTACTCCAAAAGTTTCATTTCCATTTATAACACCGGAAAAATCAGCTTTTCCCGAAGGCACGACGATAACTTCCTTTTTGGTTTTATGCACAAGAAAATTTTTATTAAGTTTCATCAATTTCCACTCCTTACTCCCTCAATATATAACTTCTTCAAAATTTCCCAAAAATGAAAACTCAGTCAATTCTTCCGACAATGCACATATCAATTTTAACGTATTCTTATCTTTGATATTGCCGGTAAAATCCAGATAAAAAAGATATTCAAAGTCTGTCCCCGAAATAGGTCTTGATTCTATTTTCGTAAGATTTAACCCATTTACCGCAAATCTGCAAAGTACACTGTACAGTGAACCGGTTTTGTGAGGAAGTGAAAAGCACAAGCTTATTTTCTCGGAATTTTCCGAAATATACATTTTCCTCGATATAACAATAAATCTCGTTTTATTATTCGGATTATCCTGAAAACCTCTCATGATTATATCCAAACCGTATTTTTCCGCTGCTTCTTCCGAACATATCGCTCCCATTGTCATATCATCACTTTGAGATACCATTTTCGCTGCTGCCGCTGTACTTAAATACGTCTGAACAACAATATTACTGTGATTTTTGAAAAAGTTTGAACATTGATAAAGTGCCTGCTGATGTGAATACACCTTGTCTATATCCGTCAGATGTGTGCCTTTTTTTGCTGCCAAAACATGATTGACAGGTATATCTATCGCCATTGATATATATAATCTGTACTTCAACATCAAGTCATACACTTCTGTAACAGAACCTGCGGAACTGTTTTCAATAGGCACTACTCCAAATTCTGCTTCTCCGCTGCATATCGCTGAAAATACATCTTGAAACGTTGAACAAAAGTCAAGTGTACAATTCGGAAAAGCTTTTATACTTGCTTGATTTGCATATGTACCCTCTACGCCAAAACACGCTACTTTTATATTTTCATTTCTCGGAACAGCATTTTCAGCCGTATATATTTCATTTTTTAATGCATTTCCGCCTCCTGCCATATCATATTGCAAAGCTCTGCTTAATTCCAATATAGTCGAATACAACAGCCTTGCAGAATTACCGTAAATTCCTGCCTTTTCCGCTGCACTATTCAGTACCTCATCTTCCCTTGCTCTATTTACTACTTCAAAGCCATGTTCTATCTTATACTCTGCAACTCGCTTTGAACATTCCATCCTCCTTGCAAACAGTTTTGCCAACTGTTCATCTATCTTATCTATTTCTTCTCTTATCGGCTTTAAACTCATAATTTATGTACCTCCGAAAGTATATTTATCATAGCTATTGCCGCTGCTGCTTCTATCACAGGTACTGCCCTTACAACTATGCACGGATCATGCCTTCCATGTATCTCCAATACACTGTCTTTATGTTCTTTCAAATCAACCGTATTCTGCTTTTGCGAAATTGACGGTGTAGGCTTTACAGCAACCCTAAATATTATCGGCATACCCGATGTTATTCCTCCAAGTATTCCGCCATGATTATTCGTCCTCGTTTTCACTATGTCACCGTCATAGTAAAACTCATCATTATTTTGACTTCCCCTCAACTTTGAGCCGTCAAAACCCGAGCCAAATTCTATTCCCTTTACCGCCGGTATGCCAAATACTATTGATGAAACTACATTCTCCACTCCGTCAAACATAGGTGAACCTGCCCCCACAGGCATTCCTGTTACAGCACATTCTATTGTTCCTCCTATACTGTCCTGTGACATTCTGCATTCCTCTATTAATTCACGCATCTTCTCTTCTCTGCTCTCATCTATCAAGCCAAATACAGCCTTGGAAAGCCTGTCGGTCAGTTCATTAGGAATATTAACAGGATTAAACCTCTCATCCTCTATATCCCCTATTGAAGATATATGTGCTGCTATCTTTATTCCTCTTTTCTCCAATATCTGACGGCATACCGCCCCCGCAAACACAAGCGGTGCTGTAAGTCTGCCCGAAAAATGCCCTCCGCCCCTTACATCATTGAACCCATTATATCTTATATACCCTGTATAATCTCCATGTGACGGTCTGGGACTTGCCATTACATTTCCATAATCCTGTGAACGTGTATTTGTATTCCTTATCACTGCACATAACGGCGTACCTGTTGTAGTATCATTTAATATTCCCGAAAGTATTTCAGGAATATCCTTTTCTAATCTCGGCGTAGCTGCCTTATCCTTTCCCGGCGCACGCCTGCTCATCTGCAAGTATATCTCATCTATATCCAGCTTTTCACCTGAAGGTAGTCCGTCTATCACTACTCCTATGCCATTTCCGTGACTTTCGCCGAATATTGATATTTTTATATCATTCCCCCACATAGACATCTGCAATTCCTCCCAATTTTCTGTAATCCTCGAAAAATTTCGGATATGATTTATTGATACTTTCCATATCTGATATAACCACATCTCCATTCGCAAAAGCCCCTGCAACTGCAAGTGACATTACTACCCTGTGGTCATTATATCCCTCAACTTCACCACCATGCAAAGACTTCACACCTTTAATAATAAATCCGTCCTTTGTTTCTTTTATGTTTGCACCGAGCCTTGACAACCCATTTGCCATAGCTGCGAGCCTGTCACACTCTTTTATTCTCAACCTTTCAGCACCCTTTATAACTGTTTCACCCTCTGCAAATGCCGCTGTGACTGCAAGTGCAGGCACCATATCTGGTATATTTTCAGCATTTATCTCAATCCCTGAAAGTTTATTTTTTGTTATTATAATACTCTTTTCACTTTCTTTTATATCCACGCCAAACCTTTTATATATCTCCATGCACTCTTTATCACCTTGATATGAATTTACATCAAGATTATCTATCTCTATCTTTCCACCAAGTGCCGCTGCCGTCATAAAAAATGCCGCTTGTGACCAA
>ONIF01000184.1 GCA_900317795.1 uncultured Eubacteriales bacterium
GGCTTGTCAAAGTCCACTCCCCCACGTTCCTTGCCTTCAAGAAATTTTTCGGGAATTTTTGTAGGATACTTTCCGGAGAAACAAGCATCACATATTCCCGCATTCTTGCAAAAAAGCATTTCATCAAGCTTGTCAGGCGGCAGAAATCCGAGAGTGTCAGCTCCTGTCAGCTTGCATATTTCGTCTATTGTATGCTTCACGGCAATCAGTTCATCTCTTGAGGGAATATCAGTTCCATAGAAGCAGGGCCATATAAATGGCGGTGAACTGATTCTCAAATGAACTTCCTTTGCACCGGCATTTCTCAGCATTTTTACAATTCTGTCGCAGGTCGTTCCACGTACAATGGAGTCATCTATGACAACAACTCTCTTTCCCTCTAAAACAGACCTCAGCGGATTGAGTTTCAATTTAACGCTGTTGGCACGTTCTTTCTGTGTAGGCTTTATGAAAGTTCTGCCTATATAGCCGTTCTTGACAATGCCCTTTTCATAGGGAATACCCGATTCTTCACTGTAACCTATGGCGGCATCTATGCCCGATTCGGGAACGCCTATGACTATATCCGCCTCAACGGGAGATGTCCTTGCAAGAATTCTTCCCGCTTCCTTTCTCGACTGATACACGCTGATACCGTCAATTTCGGAGTCCGTTCTCGCAAAGTATATGTATTCAAACACACAGAGAGATTTTTTCTTGCCGCAGTGAGTTTTGATTGAAGTAATTTTTCCGTCTTTAACGAGGACTATTTCACCGGGTTCTATATCCCTTACAAATTCCGCACCGCAGGCTGCCAATGCACAGCTTTCAGACGCAAACACAATAGAATTTCCTATTTTTCCCATGCAAAGTGGTCTAAATCCGTGAGGGTCACGGGCAGCTATCATTTTTTCGGGGCTCATTACAAGGAGAGAATATGCTCCCTCAATTTGTCCCATCGTTTTTTCAACGGCTTTTTCAACAGAGCCTGCTTTGACACGTTCTCTGGCGATAAGATAGGCGATTACTTCGGAATCTATGGTCGTCTGAAAGATAGCCCCTCTGCGTTCCAGTTCCTTTCTTATCTCATAGGCATTGGTAAGATTGCCGTTGTGGGCTATGGCAAGCGTTCCCTTGACATAACGCATAACAAGCGGCTGTGAGTTTTCACGCACACTGCCGCCTGCCGTTGAATACCTAACATGAGCAATAGCCCTCTGACCTTTGAGGCTCTCAAGGGCTTCACTGTTAAAGACTTCGCTTACAAGTCCCATATTTTTACAGCTCTTTATAACACCCCTGTCATTTACCGCAATACCGCAGCTTTCCTGACCTCTGTGCTGTAAAGCAAGAAGTCCATTGTAGCAGGCATACGCAGGAGCTATGCTGTCATCACCGTATATACCGAATACTCCGCATTCTTCATGCAGTTCTTCGGAGAAATATTCCTGTGAACCGATACTCAAAAGAGTCCCTCCTATAAATTAGGAATTAGGAGTGAGGAATGAGGAGTATTATTCCTCATTCCACATTCCTCATTTCTCATTAACCCAATCCGATACGCTTCATCATTTCGGCATAGGCTTCTTCAACGCCACCGAGGTCACGTCTGAAACGGTCTTTGTCAAGTTTTTCGTGTGTCTTGATGTCCCAGAAACGACAGGTATCGGGTGAGATTTCGTCTGCAAGAACAATTTCACCGTCAACAGTCTTGCCGAATTCAAGTTTGAAGTCGATAAGCTCTACACCTACGCTTGCAAAGAATTCTACCATGTATTTATTTATATCAAGAGCCATTTTGCTGATAGTTTCAATATCTTCCCAAGTTGCCGCACCGATAGCAACGGCATGATATGAATTGATAAGGGGATCGCCAAGTGCATCATCTTTATAGGAGAATTCAAGGACAGTTGTTTTAAGCTCCGTGCCTTCTTCCAATCCAAGACGTTTTGCCATTGAGCCTGCTGCCTTGTTTCTGATGATTACTTCAAGGGGAACTATTTTTACCTGCTTTACAATAGTTTCTCTGTCGCTGACCTGTTCAACATAGTGTGTATGTATGCCTTTTTCTTCAAGGAGCTTGAACATAAAGTTTGACATCTTGTTATTGACAATGCCCTTACCTACGATAGTACCCTTTTTAAGACCGTTGAAAGCTGTTGCATCGTCTTTGTACTCTACCATGCAGTAGTTAGGCTCTGACATTGCATATACTTTTTTTGCCTTGCCCTCGTAAAGAAGTTCTGCTTTTTCCATTTTAAAATACCCCTCTCATTTAGCTGAAAAATTTTTTTGAAATCGTTTCCGAAAATATGAAACGGTTATTTATATTATACATCTTTATAATGATTTAAGCAAGTTTTTATCAGTGTCAAATTTTTTTTCGACATTCTGCATAGTAGTTTTCAAGGCTTTTTGTGTATTTTTATGCTTTTTTACAAAAAGAGAAAAAATGAAATTTTTTTGTCCCAAACTTGCAAAAAACTGTTGATTTTTCGGAAAATGTATGCTAAAATATGCCTTGCAGTGAATGACTGTAAGGTATCTTTATGCAAGATGCCTGTAAAAAAGTTTTAAATTTTTTAAGGAGTGACAATAAAATGTCTTATGTAAGTGAACAGCTTGAAAAGCTTGCCGCAAAAAATCCCGGTCAGCCTGAATTCCTCCAGACTGCTACAGAAGTATTGACATCTTTGGAGCCTGTATTTGAGGCTAATCCCCAGTATCAGAAAATGGCTCTTATCGAGAGAATCACAGAACCCGAAAGACAGATTATGTTCAGAGTTCCGTGGGTTGACGACAACGGCAATGTACAGGTAAACCGTGGCTTCCGTGTACAGTTCAACAGTGCACTCGGTCCATATAAGGGCGGCTTGCGTTTTGCTCCCAATGTAAACCTCAGCATTATCAAATTCCTCGGCTTTGAGCAGATTTTCAAAAACTCTCTTACAGGTCTTCCTATCGGCGGCGGTAAGGGCGGTGCAGACTTCGACCCCAACGGTAAGTCAGATATGGAAATCATGAGATTCTGCCAGTCATTTATTACAGAACTTTACAGACATATCGGTCCCAATACCGACGTTCCCGCAGGCGACCTCGGTGTAGGCGGCAGAGAAATCGGCTACATGATGGGACAGTATAAGAGAATCAGAGATGCTTATGACGGCACTCTTACAGGTAAGGGCGTAGGTTACGGTGGACTTCTCGGCAGAGCTGAAGCTACCGGCTACGGTATCGTATTCTATGCAAGAGAAATGCTCAAATACTGCGGTGAAGAACTTGCAGGCAAGACTGCTGTTGTATCGGGCTTCGGCAACGTTGCTTGGGGTACTTGCAAAAAGCTTACCGAACTCGGTGCAAAGGTTATCACCATTTCGGGTCCTGACGGCTATATCCTTGATGAAGACGGTGTTTCGGGCGAAAAGATTGATTACCTCCTTGAACTCAGAAGCTCAGGCAAAAATATTTGTGCTCCTTATGCAGATAAATTCCCCGGTGCAAAATTCTTTGCAGGCGAAAAGCCTTGGGGCGTTAAGGCTGATTTGTACATTCCTTGTGCTACTCAGAACGAAATCTATCTTGAGGACGCTGAAAAGATGGTTGCAAACGGCTGTAAGTTCCTCTGCGAAGGTGCAAACATGCCTACAAGAAACGAAGCTATTGAGTATCTCCAGAAGAATGGCGTAGTTGTAGGTCCTTCCAAGGCTGCCAATGCAGGCGGTGTTGCTTGCTCATGTATCGAAATGGCTCAGAATGCCGAACACCTCGTATTCACTGAGGAAGAAGTTTACGCTAAACTCGAAAATATCATGGTCAACATCTTCAAGCAGAGCGTTGCAGCTTGTGAGAAATACAATCTCGGCACAAACCTCGTTGCAGGTGCCAATATTGCAGGTTTCGTGAAAGTTGCAGAAGCTATGATGGCTCAGGGTATCGTTTAATATATAACGAAAAGCGTACAGCCCCAAAAAGCTGTACGTTTTTTTTGTTTATTATTTATACATAAAAAACCTTGAAAAGACAAGAAAAATGTGTTATAATAACAAACAATAAATTTTTAAAAGGAGGATTTTCTATGGTAAAATTCAAAAAAACATGGCAGTCCCGTGTACTTGCGTGTGCGTTGGCAGCGGCACTCACGGCAGGCACGGCAGTTATGACACCTATCGCCGATTTTGTCGGCACAAACACTATCGCAAGTGCTGCTACTTACACCGATGAGGTCGATGCTGAATATTTGCAATCCGGTGACACACTCAAAGCAGGTGCAAATCTTGTATGTGAGGATTATTATTTCCAAATTCTTGACGAAAACAACAATGAGATTGTATCTAAGACAGATGACTGGACCGTTGATAAAGATTATACTATCAACAGTATTACTTATGATTATGAGAAGGACTTATATACAATACACGTTACGTCCGCCACATCAACCTCCACATCGACGCCCAAACTTGCCCAAGGTCTGATAATCCATTCCGGCGATACTGTGGATTTAACAGGTCAATGGTATATTCCGGACGATGGATACAACTACTCGCGGAACTGCGGTGAGGGTGTTTATACGATTAGTAGCGAGTATTCCGACACCTTTGGGCAGTATGTCTTTACTTTCGAGTCGGAAGTACATAGCGATGCCCCTACTTATATTTATGTAACTTCTTCGTATATCGGCACAGATGTGGCTTTAAAAGTAAACGGCGGTGACGGTACAGAAGATAAGCCTTTCACGTTTGAAGTTGTGCAAGCCGCTCCCAAACTTGCCCAAGGTTTGATAATCA
>ONIF01000380.1 GCA_900317795.1 uncultured Eubacteriales bacterium
GGTTGAAGATTTTCTGTCCGATGGTTGCCCGAAAATCATATCATTTCCAAAAAAATCTGATGATCCGTTACCTGTGGCATAATCATTGCCACAAAAATCTTCAAATATCTTAAAAAATCCGAGGCGGGAATTTTGTTTCCTGTTTCGGATTCATTTTAGCTATGTTTGGTTGGCGGTTACTTATAATAAAGTTTTTCAGCGTTATCCATAGCTTCATTCAGCGACGTGGAGCGGTCAATGATACTGTGCAGGAAACTGATGCCGTAATTCAAATTTTCTCCGCCCCGTCACCGAGAGAGCCTGATAATCCAATACAGGGAACACCGAATTTTTGAGCATGAGTGCCGACACCATACATGACTTTTCCGTAAATGCTTTGACTGGCCGTACAGCCCTCACCTGTGATGATTAAATCAACATCTTTCAGCTTTTCATCAAAGTTGATGAGTTGCAGTACAGTTTCAATGCCCGACTGCATTTTACCATTGAGAAATACATTCAATGCCGCACCCAGACCGCCTGCCGCCCCTGCACTCTCAATCATGTCACAATCTGTTCCGAATTCTTTGTGGATAACATCACGATAGTTACACATACCCTTTTCAAGAAAATGGATTATTTCAGGTGTTGCACCCTTTTGCTTGGCAAAGGTATGTGTGGCACCGTTTTTGCCGCAAAGTGGATTTTTGACATCACACATAACAGTTATGTTACATTCTTTCAGACGTTTATCAAGATTACTTGTATCAATGTGTGCAACGTCTGAAAGTTCACGACCAAAACCATGAAGTTCTTCACCGTTTGCTGAAAGAATATGTACACCCAAAGCCCTCATACAGCCCATGCCGCCGTCATTGGTAGCAGAACCGCCTATTGCAATGATAATATCCCTACAACCCCGTTCAAGTGCATTGAGTATCAATTCACCTGTGCCATAAGTGGTAGTATTCAATGGATTCCTGAGATGTTCGGGAACAAGTGTCAGTCCTGAAGCCGCTGACATTTCGATAATGGCTTTATTGCCGTCAAAAAGTCCATAGCAGGCATTTATTTCATTCATCAAGGGATCATGTACATTTGAATTGACAATAGTACCGTCTGTTGCAGATACAACAGAATTGACAGTACCTTCACCGCCGTCTGCAACGGGGGTTCCGATACATTCACAATCAGAGAATACTTTGTTTGCGGCTTTGGTCAATAATCGGATTGTTTGTCCACTTGTCAGACTGCCTTTGAAAGAGTCCGATGCAAAAAGAAATTTCATAGTGTTTCCTCCGTTTTTTAAGATAATTATAATGGAGTATGAAGATAAATACAAGGAAAATGACAAATAAATGTAGATTTGAGGGATTTTTTGTGCTATAATGTATAAAAAAACAAATGAGGTTGTAAAAAATGTACGATTGGAAAAATTGCTTTGAGCCGAAGATACTTGACAGGGGACTTGAATATTACCGCAGTGGTATGATTGTAAGGTATAATGCTGATGAAGATGCAATAACGGCGTTTGTCACCGGAAATTATGATGACTATGAAGTGGAGATACAGTTGGAAGATGGTCAGCCTGTTGAAATGTATTGTTCATGTCCGTATGCAGATGACGGGTATTACTGCAAACACATGGCGGCAGTGCTTTATAAATGGGACAGGGAAAGTAAGGGTAAATCCGTCAAAGCAGGGAAAAAAGTAAGCATTGAAGAACTTGTCAACAATGCTGATGAAAGATTTGTAAAGCAGTTTTTGATTGAACTGATGAAGAAAGATAAAAAGTTGAAATTGAGATTTTTGAGTGCATTGCCTGTAAGGTGTGAGTCAAGCAGTTTGAATGATTACAAAAAATCGGTTGATGACCTGATAAAAAGCTATACAAAGTATGGCAGAGGATTGGAATATGATGAAGTTGACCGTTTTGTTGAAGACATGGATATGTATAATGACAAAATTGATGAATTGATAGATAGGCAGAATTATGCAGAGGCTTTTGAATTTTCATGCTATATTGTCAAAGCAGTCAGTGAAATGGAAATCGACGATGAAGAATACAATGCTGATATAGAAGCAATATATTCCGATATGATTGGATTCTGGAAAGATATTGTTGAGCTTGCAGATAAAAAAATAAAAGATAATATTTTGGAAAGAGTTTTTGAAATGGCAGATGAGTTTCACGACAGGAATGTCGGTTATCATGTTGAAGAATTTATATATTCGACTTTCAAGGAACAGCCTTATTTGCAGAAAATACTTGATTATATACAATATCAGGTCGACAGGCTGAAAAGAAATAATAACAGATATTCCGATTATGAATTGACGAAACTGATTATCAAAAAATTGGGTATCATGTATGACAGCGGGGAAAATTTCACGGATA
>ONIF01000182.1 GCA_900317795.1 uncultured Eubacteriales bacterium
ATTTGACCAGTCTGTTTATTTTCTGGTGTGTCATGCCGATAAGTTCGGCAGCTTCGTATGATGAAACTGCATCGGGTATATCTTCCCACAGATATGTTATGTATTCTTTGAAAGCTTTGAGGTTTTCTTCCGTTGGCTCAAGCATGATTTTCGGAGACGGCTTTTCTCTTTCTTTCCCCTTGCAGTGGCTGCTGAAATGTCCCGACAGTTCGTCAATCAGCTTTTCATCATGTTCCATTCTATGCTTGAATTCTTCTGCATCTGTACGGAGAATCAAGTATTTATGCGTGGTCTGACCTGTATTCTGATGTGGGATATAGTTGTAATCCATCAGATATTTCATCTTGCGTGTGGAGATATGCAGATACTGACGCAGTTCACTTCCACTCATATATTCTTTACCCATGATTTTGTACCATGCAAAAAGGACACCCTTTCGGGTGCCTTAATGCTTGTCCTTTCCGGTCAATATATCCGTGATGATGTCTGCACTTGCCTGCTTGCTCGCCTTATCAAGATGGGCATAGATATTCGCTGTTGTCGAGATATCGGAGTGTCCAAGGAAGTTTGATACATTGATGAGCGGAACATCTTTGCCTATCAGTATGCTTGCAAATGTATGGCGGAGGTCATGGAAGCGTATATGCCGCAGACCATATTTTTTCAGTATCTCATTAAATCTGTTTGATACATAGGACGGTTTTATGAATTCTCCGAGTTGGTTCACGCACACATAATCATCGTTTTCATGATTGTAACTGCTGCGGAACATCTTTTTATACAGATTTTGCTTTGCCAATTCCTCTTGAAGCATTTCTATAATGGGTTCGGGTATCGGCAGAGTACGGCGGCTTGATTTGTTTTTCATTTCTTCGACAGGCTTCACGATGACTGCACCGTTTTCCTTGTATTCAACCATTTTTGTATCGAGCAGAACCGTTTTCTTTTCCCAATCTATCCTTGACCATCTTATTCCGAGAGCCTCACTTCGCCTTAATCCCAATCCGCCAGCCAGCATTATTGCCGAATAGATGAGTTCGCTTTTGCTGACATTCAGCAGTGTGAGCAGTTCTTCTTCGGAGTAATTTTCTCCGTGAAATTTGTTTTTCTTCGGTCTGTCTATGCGGTCAAAGGGATTTGCCGTAATAAGTTCGTCTTTGAATGCCTGTTTGAAAGCCTTGTGAAGTATCGCATGATAGTGTATGACGGTGTTACTGCATACCCCTCCTGTATAGAGATAATCATAGAAATTTTCGATGTCTTTCGGTTTCATACTGCCGACAGTAATATCCTTGTGTTTTTCAAAGTAGCGTTGGATTTTGCCGTAAATCATTCCGTGATAGCTTTCATAAGTGCTGATTTGAATGTTCTGTCTTGTCTTTTCAAGCCATTCCGTCATGTAGCCGAAGATGGTGATATCGCAGTCGGGAGTATCTTTTTTCTTTTCCCTCTCCGCTAAATCTTCTTCGAACTTGTTGACAACCTCACGCAGTTTCTTGTTTACTTTGGACTTTGCAGTGCCTTCGGGCAAGTCCAGCGTTCTCCAGACGGATTTGTTTTTGCCGTTTTCCTTGAACTGAATGACGGCATACAGTCTGCCCTTTTTAGCCTGAACGCTTGCAGCCAGTGTTTTTTTGACACCCATAGTCATCTTCTCCTTTCGTGTTTTGATGTGTCATTGTATTATGACCAACACGAACGATACCACATAAGTTCGCCAAAGTCCAGACATATTTTTGAGTGTTGTCGGGTTCAGATGTCTGCGGAGATTTAACATCACGCTGACGGAGATAGTTTATCAATTCCGATTTTGCTATACGGATTTCCCTGCCGACTTTCACGGACGGTATCCTGTTTTCTCTGACAAGTTTATAGACAGTCTTGGTGCTGACACGGAGCACCTCTGCCACTTCCGCAGCTTTCATAGCTGACGGATAGCTGCTTAACATTTTTGAATATTCTTTTTTGTTCAATTCTCACTTCTCCTTTTCCTGATAAAATTTTATCCTTTCTGCCATTTGTACGCATCATCAAATGTCAAAGTTCCGTTGTGTTTTTTGACTTCCTTGATACATTCTCCACGAAGTCTTGAGAGAGAAGTTTCATCTATATCGTTTGTTGCCGCAATAATATTCATTGTCATGGCAAGCTCAACCGCTACTTTGAAAATCATTCTGCTGATTCTGTTATCGCTTTCGTCAATGATTGATTTCATAGTTGATGTCATCATATTTGAAATATACTGCTCATTATTCTTTGTAGCAAGGTAACCGCTGTAAAAATTAATTGCTTTTTCGATAAATTCACTTCTGCTTTTACAGTCATCAAGCTTGTATTGGCTCTCCACAAGTTCCATTGAAGAATCTTTAACCCATAGTGCAAATTTGTGTTTTACTTCTTTTTTGCCGTCTGTTTCCGACATTCACTCAAAACCTCCTTTTTATACGAAACCCACAAGTGCAACACCATCAAAAACAGCTTGATAATCGGCTGTTCGGGGAAACACCGTCTTGAAACCGACTCCACACCTCAAAAAGCGACTCCGTAATGATACTGTCCCGAAAACCGCATGGCAGTCGGCTCTGCCGGCTGCTGTGATTCGTCAAGGCGGCTTTAGCAACGCCTTGACTTTCTCCTGCTTTTTAATATACCACCCTGAAATTGCCCGATTATCCCCGATTGATGAGCCTTTTTACTTCCGAAATAATATCGTTTTGACGGTCGATTATTTCACGAAGTTCGGCTGTATCAAATTTCTCTTTCAAATGTTCTGTTTTGTTATTGAGAACAGAAAGCATGGCAAGGAGAGGTTTCAGAACAGCGGAATTACTCTGTTCGGTTACAGACAGCACAATAAAATCCGTGACGGACATATTTTTTCTTTGAGCCTTGCTTTGAATAAGATTTTTTTCTTGTTCGGTGAGCCTGACAGTCAGGCTTTGATTTCGGTTTCTCTGATATTTCATATTGCCCTCGTTAGGTTACTTCAAACTTTTTCGGTGACGATATTTTTTGACTGCCGTGATTTTGCAAATACCGTCATGCCCGAAACAACGATAAAATAAAGACTTTTCAAAGATACGCAGACCGTATCAACGCACACAAAAAATATCGTCATATCGTCATTGAACATTTTCGGGAGGACGATATACAATTATTTTTTCACGGCTCGTGCCTGTACGAATGTCCTTGAATTCAATACCGATTTTCTTCAGTTCACTGCGGTGACTGTTCAGCCGTCTGCTGAACACATTCGGACTGACTGCACAGCCTATTCTTTGAACAAGCTCTCCTGCCGTTCCCGTAAATTTTCCCGTCTGTTTCATAAACAAAATAAAGGAATTCATAACAGCATCGTTTTGCAGTCTGTTCGTTTCGGGAGTGTCGGAAGATACAAATTTCCATTCGTGAAGTTCTTTATCAAACTTCACCGTATAAATTTTTTCCTCAATGTCACGGGTGCGTATATACAGCTTTGCAGTTTCATCTCCGATATTATCTTTTTTGAGAATATAACTGCCGTCTGCTGCACCCAGCAGTCCCGTTGAACCGCTTACCATCTGATGAGGATCGCTGCATATCTGTTTTCGCAGATGCTGAACGGCTATAATTGTTATTCCGTATTTGTCTGCCAATTCTTTCAATGCACCGATGTCCCTGTAATCAGATGCATAGAGATTTGATTCGTTTCCGTTTTCCCTTACTTTTTGCAGTGTATCAATGACAATCAAGTTTGTATCGGGATTTTCCGTTATGAACATTTCCATCTGCCCGACAAGTCCGTTTGAAAGTGAGTTTACGGATGTGGCAAATTTCAGGTTCGGAGGAGCGTCCTCTGTGAGTTCGGACAATCTCTGCTGTATCCTGCTCGGACTGTCCTCCAAACAAAGATAAAGCACAGTTCCTTTTTCCGTACTGCGATTCCAGAACAGTTCACCTTTTGCAACCTGCAGGCACAGCAAAAGCAATAACCATGATTTGCCTATCTTCGGAGAGCCTGCCAGAATATAAAAGCCCTGCGGAAGAAGTTCGTCTATGATAAATCTTATTGGTGGCAGTTCCATTTCCAGAAGTTTTTGTCCGTCTATTGTTTTGATTTTTTCTGCTGTCATTGATTGACCTCCGATATTGACTTGATACGGCTGATGTATCTTTAAGATAATTCTAATCTCGATATTGCAAATTGTCAATAGAAGATATATAATTAAAGGTATATTCTCTATTTTTCTTTCAGAATTATCTATTTTTTAAAAAATTTTTTCGGAGTGATATTTATGTTTTCATTTTCGGCATACTTCTGGAACAGCGATGTCTATATCGGCAGAAATAAATACTTATCCAATGAAATTTTAATCTCATATCTCACACTGGACACGACAGAACTTCGCATAGCACTTGATGAACTGACACGCTATAAGGCAGCACTTTTAATTGATTTTGAAGGCTCTTACAATTACAGAAAAAAATATAACAACAATGTTTACAGTGCAATGGATACTTTTCAGCGTATAGATTCCTGGCTTGCCAAACTGCCACCGTATAATAAAATTCTGCGTTTTCCGAGAAAACCTTTTAATGATTTACTCAACGAACATTCAATCGTTTTTGAAGACGGAATAGATTACGATAATGATGAGATGATTACGGAAGATACCGTTAATGAATATGGTTTCGGGTATAAAGACGATTGCGGAAATTATAATATTTACATAAACAATTTTCAACTGATAGAATTTGAACATCTTGACGGCAAAGATTTCATACAAGATGTTATTGATGCAAATG
>ONIF01000181.1 GCA_900317795.1 uncultured Eubacteriales bacterium
AGTGTCAGCTGACATATCCGTCAGAACTCCAAACGGCTATACAAATACTAATGTCGAAACTGCCGTTCTCATCGGTGAAACTGTTATTATAGGCGAAGTGCCTTCGGGTATTCTCTATTCCCAAAAATAATTTCTCCTAAATTTTTTCAAAAAGCCCTTGACATTTCCAAATCAATGTTATATAATAACAACTGTCGCTGAAAGAAATGCGGATGTAGCTCATCTGGTAGAGCGCAACCTTGCCAAGGTTGAGGTAGCGAGTTCGAGCCTCGTCATCCGCTCCATTATCAAAACTTCATACTTATGCGGATGTAGCTCATCTGGTAGAGCGCAACCTTGCCAAGGTTGAGGTAGCGAGTTCGAGCCTCGTCATCCGCTCCACATTAGGAACGTATTTTGTTTGCGTTCCTTTTTTTCTGCAAATTTTTTTATTGAAATTATCATAACTTTGTTGTATAATATCCGTATTGCATTTATATATATTTTGGATTGGAAGTGCTTTTATGATTGAAAGTTATCAGCATTTGCTCGACAATGTTAAAAGAATACATTTTGTAGGTATCGGCGGTTCGGGTATGTGTCCCCTTGCCGAGATTCTTCACAGCGAGGGCTTTGAAATTACAGGCTCAGATACCGCTGAATCCGATACCCTTGCACGTATCCGCTCATACAATATTCCCGTCACTATGGGGCATTTCCCCGAAAACGTCATCGGTGCAGACTTGGTTGTCTATACCGCTGCCGTTAAACAGGATAATCCCGAACTTGTTTCCGCAAGAGAACACAATATCCCTGCAATAGAACGCTGTATCATGCTCGGTGCAGTCGTTGATAAATATAAAAAATCCGTTGCCGTCAGCGGTACTCACGGCAAAACTACCACTACTTCTATGATAACTCAGATTTTCACCATGTCAGACTTTGACCCGACTGCCGTTATCGGTGCAAAACTTCCGTTTATCAACGGCAACAGCCGTATCGGTCAATCTGACATAATGGTTTGTGAAGCCTGCGAGTATGTCGATACATTTTTGAAAATCTATCCTGCCGTTGCCGTAATCCTCAACGTAGATGAGGACCATCTCGACTATTTCGGCACTCTCGACAGAATTAAACAATCCTTTACAAAATTCATTTCACAGACTTCTTCCCTTATCGTCATTAACGGTGATGACGCTAATTCTATGGAATGCGTGAAAAATGCCGATACCAACGGCAAAAATATCGTTACTTTCGGCTTCGGTGAAAATAATGATTTCCGTGCAGTCCTCACCAATCAGCCCGATGATGTCTTTGACAGCTTCGACCTTATCCATAATGGAAAAACTCTTTGCAACATTACTCTCAAAGTTCCGGGTAAATTCAACGTCATGAATGCCCTTGCCGCTTCTGCCGCAACTGTTTCTATGGGCGTTTCTCCCGATAAAGTCAAAACTGCTCTGGAAACTTTCGGTGGTGCTCACAGACGTTTTGAAATTCTCGGTCACTTTGACGGCATTACCGTTGCCGACGACTTCGCACATCACCCCACAGAACTCCGTGCAACTCTCACAACTGCCATGAATATGCACTTCAAAAATGTATGGGCGATTTTCCAGCCCCACACTTTTTCACGTACTTATCTATTCCTTGACGAATTTGCAGAAGTCCTCTCTATTCCCGACCATGCCATTCTTTCCGAAATCCTCCCCGTGCGTGAAACCAATACCTACAACATTTATGCAAAAGACCTTGCCGACAAAATCAACGGCTGTGTATGGTTCAAGACTTTTGAAGAAATTGCCGACTACGTCACCCAAAAAGCAAGCTCGGGCGATTTGATTATTACAATCGGCGGAGGCAACGTCTATATGTGTGCCGACCTTATCGTTAAAAAACTTAACAAAGAGTGAAGTGTGGAGAGTGGAGAGTGGAGTTGATGTGAACTCCGTTTCTTTACTCAAAACCAGTTTATTAAAAACTAAGAAATAAAATATCGGTGGACTTTGAGAACGGTTTGGGATTGGAACAACTCCACTCCCCACTCTCAACTCTCCACTCTCAAATAAAGGTTGTGATGTTAAAGTTGAACAAAAGGCTGAAACTCTACGGATTTAATAATCTCACAAAAACTCTCAGTTTTAATATTTATGACGTTTGCTATGCAAAAACAGAAAGAGAACAAAAAGATTATATCGCTTACATTGACGAACAGTACAACTCTGAACGTCTTACCAATATCCTTTGTGAAGTTACCGAAATGATTGGGGCAAGTGTCCTCAACATATCAAAACAAGACTATGACCCGCAAGGGGCAAGCGTTACCTTACTTATATCTGAAAAAGGCTTGCCCGAAAAAATAGATGAATCCTGCAACTGCGGTAAATATGCCAATTACAGAGATACTATCGCTATGCATCTCGATAAAAGTCATGTCACTGTCCACACTTATCCCGAATATCACCCTCACAATGCTATTGCAACTTTTCGTGTTGATATAGACGTTTCCACCTGCGGTACTATCTCCCCTCTTAATACCCTCGATTTTCTCATCGACAGCTTTGACTCCGATATTATTACAATAGACTACCGTGTACGTGGATTTACCCGTGACACCGACGGTAAAAAACTCTTTATCGACCACAAAATTACTTCCATTCAGGACTTCATCAAAGAGGAAACTTTGAAACAATATGATACCGTTGACATTAACGTCTATCAGGCTAATATCTTTCATACACAACTTTTAATTAAAGAAATGGAACTGCAAAATTATCTCTTTAAAACAGATGTCTATGAAATTCCGCCCAAAGAACGTCTTGCCATTTCCAACAGCCTTCGTCGTGAAATGATAGAGATTTTCAGCGGTCAGAACGTGTATGAATGAGGAGTGAGAAATGAAAAAATGAAACTTGACCAGAATAAAGCACCTATCTACCAGGCTCTTTGCGAATACCGTGAAAACCGCATTGTTTCCTTTGATGTGCCGGGGCACAAGCAGGGAAAAGGCAACCCTGTTTTAACGGAATTTCTCGGCAAACAGTGCATGAGTGTTGATGTAAATTCCATGAAACCTCTTGATAATCTCTGTCACCCTGTCAGCGTCATCAAAGAAGCTGAAGAACTCATGGCTGACGCTTTCGGTGCAAAACACGCTTTCTTCATGGTAGGCGGTACTTCCAGTTCCGTGCAGGCAATGGTTATGAGTGTCTGCAAGCGTGGAGATAAAATCATTATGCCCCGTAATGTCCACAGAAGCAGTATCAATGCCCTTATCGTGTGCGGTGCAGTGCCTGTTTATGTCAATCCGGGTGTCAATAAACAGCTCGGCATTCCTCTCGGAATGTCCGTTGATGCCGTTAAGCGTGCCATTAAACAGCACCCCGATGCAAAGGCTATTATCGTCAACAACCCAACTTATTACGGTGTATGTTCCAATCTTGCCGAAATTGTTAAAATCGCCCATGCCGCAGGCATGAAAGTCCTTGTTGACGAGGCTCACGGCACTCACTTCTATTTCGGTGATTATATGCCCCGTTCCGCTATGAGTGTCGGTGCAGATATGGCAGCGGTCAGTATGCATAAAACAGGCGGCTCTCTTACACAAAGTTCCGCCCTTTTACTCGGTGAAAATATCTCTGAGGGATATGTTCGTCAAATTATCAACTTAACTCAAACTACAAGTGCTTCCTATCTGCTCTTATCTTCCCTTGACATTTCAAGGCGAAATCTCGCTCTCAACGGCAAAGCTATTTTTGAACGTGTCACAACCCTTGCCAATTACGGCATTAAAGAAATTAACAAGCTTGGCGGTCTGTATGCCTTTTCAAGAGAACTTATCAACGGTGATACCGTCTTTGACTTTGACCCGACTAAAATTTCCGTGCATACAAGAGATATTGGACTTGCAGGTATTGAAGTTTATGACATTCTCCGTGACAAGTACGATATTCAAATAGAATTCGGTGACATCGGAAATATCCTTGCAATAGTATCTGTCGGTGACAAGATTCTTAATATTGAACGCCTTATTTCCGCTCTCTATGAAATAAAGCGTCTTTATTCCAAAAGTTCCGCAGGTATGCTTGACCATGAATATATTGAACCCGTTGTGGTATGCTCTCCTCAGGAGGCTTTCTATTCCAAAAAAATCCAACTGCCTTTAAAAGATACTCTCGGAAAAATCTGTGCAGAGTTTGTTATGTGCTATCCCCCCGGAATACCTATTCTTGCCCCGGGCGAACTCATTACAAAAGACGCTCTCGAATACATCATTTACGCCAAAGAAAAAGGCTGTAACCTCACGGGGGCAGAAGATATTAACACCGAAAAAATAAATATTATGGTTGAATGACAGGAGGAATATTAAGTAACAGAATACATTGACATCAGTGGCTAAATATGTACAAATATACTCAAAGGAAGGGGGATAAAAAATTGCTAAAGAGCTTCAAAACGGAAATCAACCCGACAGCAGAACAGAAACATAAAACCAACAGAACGATTGGCACCTGCAGATTTGTTTATAACTTTTATCTCGCACATAACAGAGAGATTTATGAACAAGAAAACGGATTTGTTTCGGGATATGATTTTTCAATATGGCTCAATAACGACTATATCCCCAACAATCTTGAATTTTCGTGGATAAAGGAAGTTAGCAGTAAATCCATAAAGCGGAGTATTATGAACGCTCAAAAAGCATTTAAAAACTTCTTTGATAAAAAAGCAAATTTTCCGAAATGGAAGAAGAAAAGCAATTCAGATGTAAAAATGTATTTTGTAAGAAATAATAAAACAGATTGTCAATGTAT
>ONIF01000351.1 GCA_900317795.1 uncultured Eubacteriales bacterium
CCGCTATTCGTTCACGGTGTATGTAGCCCTGTTCTTCAAGGCTTTTTAATATTCGCCTTACTGTACTTTCTCCCTTGCCCGACTTCTCAATAAGAAGTTTCTGAGGAAATACCGTATAAACACCCTTTTTATCACGGTACAGCTCGTTGCTTTTCAGCAATTCATAAATTTTTTCTTCCGACTTATTCATAAAAAATACTCCTTTCTTTTTTTGGACATTTGACAAAATAAAAACATTTGACAAAACAAAAGAAGTATGTTATAATGCTGGCACATATGTTTTTTGTTTTGTCTTGGGAGTGTGCAGAGGTGCAAAAAAACTGTACACTCTCTTTTTTTTGTCCTTATTTCTATTGTATCATCATTTTTTGCAAAGTGCAATTATTTTCCCGATATTTTACAGAAAATAAACACAAAAATTTCATATTTCGTCAAGCACGCTTTTCTTCTGGGTAACATAATCCCTGATAAGCTCCACGATGGCGGAGTTATTGGATTTGCCGTAAGCGGTCGTAATTGCGTCAAATTGTTCATAGAGTTTTTCGGGAATGTAAACCGGCAGAGTTTTTCTTTTTTCGGCAACTTTGACAGTTCTTTCCCTGCCATTTTTATCTATGATAGTCTTGGTTTTATTTCCGCCTGATATATTTTTCATAACCTTCTGGGATTTTTCTTCTGCGACAGCTTCCTGTTCGTTCAGTTCCGCAACCGCATTATCGAACTTGTTTTCTTTTCTGATAGCCATAATGATTTACTCCTTTAAATAGAATATTGATACAGCATTGAAATAATATTACTGAAATATTGAAATGCTGTTAATTTATAATTGTTCTGCAATTGCTCTGTACGCCTGAGAAACATCACTTTTTTTATCGCTGATGACAACGGGCGTACCGTCAAGGATACTTCTGTACGTGTCAGCGGACTTCTTCACAATGCCAAGTATGGGGGCTTCTTTCCTGAACTGTTCGAGCATATCCCTCTGGTCGTTGATGATTTTTTCAAACATGGTGATGATAAATCCCGACAGTACCAAAGACGGATTGCCGCCGTTCTGAATGTTGGCAATGGTTCTTTTAATGGCTCTGATACCCCTGTAGGACAAATATTCAGCCTTTGAGGGAATGACCACTTTATTTGCAGCTTCAAGGGCATTTTGTGTCAGTACACCAAGATGAGGAGGGCAGTCGATGAAGATATAATCGAATTCGCCCTTGAATTTGGAAAGCTGCTTTTTAAGGATTTTTTCTCTTTCGTATCTTGCAGATAATACCTGTTCTACTTCCGCTAAATCGATATCCGATGGGATAATATACAGGCTTTCAAGCCCTGATTTTTCGGCTTGGTAACCGCATTCAAACGGATCGGTATTCAGGTCAAAAAGGTCACAAACGGAGTATTTTTCTTTACCTGGCATGATACCGCATAAGATAGTGAGTGAAGCCTGCGGATCGAGGTCAACCATGAGAACTCTTTTACCCTGCTGGGCTTTCAGGGCTGCGAGATTGTAAGTGGAAGTTGTCTTGGCAACGCCACCCTTTTGATTTGCCAATGCTATGATTTCCATTTTTTTCAGTCCTTTCAATAAAATATTGATAAGATATTTAAACAATCTTATTATAATATTATTTCAATTCTATGTCAAGTGTATCTCTTAATGATTCCGTTAAGGGATATTTTTTTATGCGATTTTGGGGCATTTCAGACGGCATTTGCAAGTGCATTCGGAACATGGCTTTCTGAATGGCTCATATCGGGCTTGTAGCGGCTCTCACGAGCGTTTTCAGGGGGTAGGAGTATAGGGATAGCCCCCCTGTAAAAAAATCGCTGTATGACGCTCTCAGGGGGGCATATGACGATGTTTCTTTCAGAGAATTATTTCAGTCATCAAAGGGAAGCATATCTTCAATTTCTTTCGTGATGGGAATGAAAGTGCCGTTATTTTCCGTAAAGCAGTTGAATTCTGAGTGAAATATCAGCGGAATTCCGTCGGATTTGATATTGCCGTTTCTGTTTTTGAGTATGCAGAAGTCGATTTCCTTGGGATTTTTCTCTTTCGCTTTATCGGCATCAAAGCCGTCCGAGCCTGTTCCGGTAAGCTGGAGACCGATAAGAATATCTGAGCCGTACTCAATGGCACCGGATTCCTTGAAAGCTGCCATATTGATTTTATGCCTGTAATTCTCACGATTCAGAGAAGATACCGCAAAAACGGGAATATCAAAATCTCTGGAAAGCTGTTTCAAGGCAGTCACATTGTGGTCAACGACCTGTTTGTCAGTGGATTTTTCTTCACCGAGAGGGGCTTTGAGGATTTGCAGATAGTCGATAAAGACAATGGGGTACTTGTTACCGGTAAGAGAGATATGATTTTTGACTTTTTCACGGATTTCCTCAACGGAAATATTGCCGATACCCTCATGGATGAAGATATGGGCTGCAAATTCCTCATAAGCCCTGAAAGCCGCCTGAACGACTTCATTTTCCGTATCGGAGAAGTCAGCCCATCTTCTGCCGTCCATGATGTCAAGATTACTTTTTGCATTACTGCTGCCAAGTCCATGCTTATGA
>ONIF01000176.1 GCA_900317795.1 uncultured Eubacteriales bacterium
GAAAGATATGAGGAAAACCGTGAACAGCTCAAAGAAAACTGTCAAAAGGCTTTTTCAAAAGCCGAAAAGCTTGCCGAAAATCTCTCACAAATGCGTAAAAAAATTTCTGTACAGTTCTCTGCCCGTGTAAAAGAAGAAATGACTTTTCTCGATATGCCCAATGTAGAGCTTGTTGTCAGCCAAAAAAAATGTCCTCTCAACCATCTCGGCTGTGATGACATTGAAATCCTCATTTCAACAAATGTCGGTGAAGAACCTAAACCTGTTGCCAAAATTGCTTCGGGCGGTGAACTTTCAAGAATGATGCTTGCCATTAAAAACGTCATTGCCGACAAAGATGAAATTGATACCCTTATTTTTGATGAAGTCGATACAGGTATAAGTGGAAGTGCCGCCCAGAAAGTCGGCTTTAAACTGAAAGAAGTTTCCAAAAACCGTCAAGTCGTATGCGTCACCCACCTTGCACAAATTGCCGCTTTGGCTGACACTCACTTTAAAATTCAAAAAAACGTCATCAACGGCAAAACTTATACAAATGTAAATGCCCTCGACCATGACGGCAGACGTGACGAACTTGCCAGAATTATCGGTGGTGTTGAAATCACTCAGGCTACCCTTGACTATGCCGAAGAAATGCTGAAACCAATGTGCAATTAGCAATTAGCAATTAGCAATTTTTTTGGCAACCAAATTTTCATTAAAAAAAGCAATCAGCGAAATCAATGGGCTGTTTGAAATATAATTGCTCACTGCTAATTGCTAATTGAATAAAAGGAGATTGTTTTAAATGGATTGTTTGTTTTGTGAAATCGTGAAGGGAAATATCCCCTCAAAGAAAGTCTATGAAGATGACAGCGTGTATGCATTCTATGACATCGCACCTATGGCACCTGTTCATGTGCTTATCGTGCCGAAAATGCATATCTCTTCCGTGAATGAAGTGACTGCCGAAAACAGTGCCGTTATCTCTCATATTTATGAAGTTGCCTCTGAACTCGCCAAAGAACTCGGCATTGCCGACGACGGTTATCGAATTGTCACCAACTGCGGTAAAAATGCAGGTCAGACTGTTTTTCATCTGCATTTCCATCTTCTTGGCGGTACGGAACTTAAAGTAGAAATGTGCTGATTATTCGGAGGTTTGAAAAATGAAGCGACCGTTTGCAGTCATTGGCATAAGTTATATCACTGCACTGGCGGTTGCTTTGTTTTTTGGCAGTGACAGCTTTTTCATACTTTGTGCAGTTTTTCTTGCGGGCTTTGCGGTGTGCCTTCTCTCAAAGAAATCAAGAAAATTTGCACTTATTTTCATTACAGCCTTTACAGCCGTTTTAATGCTGTGGGGATATACCTTTGCATATATAACGCCAAGCGTTTCACTGAAAGGCGAAACTGCCGAAATTTCGGGCGTTCTGTGCGAACTCCCCTACAAATACTATGACAGATATTACTACAAGATAAAAACAAATGACTATACTGTCCTTGTATCTTCCAGATACAAAATTAAAATAGAACCTTATGACACTCTGAAAGCAACCGTTAAATTTTACGGTGAAACCGATATATCCCGTGATTTATATAATTTTTCAAAGGGAATTACGGTCTGTGCAAGCATTGATAATTTAAAGCCTAAAACGGTCATTAAAAATGACAATAAGCCTTTATATTACTATGCACTCATCACAAGAAAATATATGTCGGACAAAATCAATTCCCTTTTGCCCGAACGTGAAGCAGGCTTTGTCAATGCACTTCTCACGGGTGACAAATATCAGTTGAAAGACAATGAAAAACAAATTCTTCGTGCATCGGGCATTTCGCATATAGTCGTTATATCGGGCTTTCATGTCGCTGTCGTAACACATTTAATTGTATTTCTGCTTTTCTACATGGCTGTGACGGGATTTCATTCACCTGTTGTCCGTGCGGACACTATGCAGATATTTATTCTTGCCGCAAATATCATTTCCAAAAAATCCGACTCTTTCAATATACTCGGATTTTCTGCACTTTTGATATGCTTTATCAATCCTTATGCAGTCGCTGATGTGAGTTTTATTATGTCTTTCAGTGCCACTTTCGGCATACTTCTTATCAGCCGTAAAATTTATTTATGGGTATGGGAACGTATTTCCACAAATAAATTAAAAACCCTCATAAAATCTCTTACAGATATATTTGCAGTATCGCTTTCGGCATATATCTTTGTACTGCCTGCAACTATCATATTTTTTAAACAGGCGGCTGTATATGCCGTTATTACCAATCTTTTTGTCAGCTTTGCGGTAACTCTGCTGATTTATATCGCTGTTTTCATGGTAATGACAGGCTTATCTCCTCTTGCATGGACAGCCTGCTTTTTCACGGATTATATATTCAACGTTGCAGAGGCTGTTGCCAATCTGCCGTTTTCTCTGATAGCCACATCACAAGAATTTGTGCCTTTTTGGCTGATAACCGCTGTAATTGCAGGAATTGCAATGATTTATCTCAAACCCAACGGAAAAATCATAAAATATTATGCTCTGATAACGGTAATGTCTTTTATCATACTTTCCGTCAGTGACAGCCTTATCAAAAAGGACAGTATCAAAATATCCGTGCTTGATGCGGACGACGGCATTTCATGCGTTGTAAACTGCAATAACAGGACTTATCTGCTTTCAAGCGGGGGAAGCTACTACAAATCATCTGCACTTGACGACTATTTAACAGACAGTTGTGTATATCAAATTGCCTATATGCTCCTGCTTGACGACAAAAATAACTGCACGGCATTTTCAAAACGCATTCTTGAAAACTATGAAATTGAAACCGTGCAGGTCTTTGACGAAAATAAATATACAGAAAATATAAAACTGCTTTTGTCGGAAATCAACGGCAAAATCGACGGCAGTTATTTCTATACAAACAATGATGCCGAAATATATGCCGAAAAACAGAAAAACTGCATGGCTGTAAAAGCGGATTTCGGTGATTTGAGCATTCTCCTCATACACGGAAAAACAGACTGCAAAAACATTCCGAAAAGCTGGCTTGATACGGATATCCTTGTCATAAACGGCAGTATTGAAAATCTCGGGCTTGTCAATGCGTCTGTTACAGTCATTTCCGATGAGGAACACCGGGGAAATATATATTTACGGGCATACAATAACGGAAAAATTCAAATCGGGAGGGAAAACGGTTGGCTAAACTGATGTCCGAACAGGACTTTAAAAAAGAAATTGCAAAAGCCGATTTTACACGTATCTATCTCATTTACGGGGAGGAAAAATATCTTGTCAGGCACTACACAAACTCCCTTATAAACAAAGTTACCAATAAAAAGGCAAATTCATTTGATTTTCTCAAATTCGGTGCAAATGCCGATTTACAGGAATTATGCACGGCTTGCGAACAAATTCCCATGTCTGCACAGTATAAATGCATACTTGTCAGCGACTTTGATTTTGAAACGCTCTCCGAAAGCGATTTTAAAGAGTTCAACAGCTTCTGCACGGATATTTCACCAAGCACGGTACTGATATTTTCCATGCCCACTCTTATCATTGACGCAAAGAAAAACGGTAAATTCAAAAGATTTGCTTCAACTGCCGAAAAGTGCGGAATTACTGTCGAATTTGCCAAAAAGGACAATTCTTCACTTGAAAAACAGCTTATTTCATGGGCGGAAAAAACAGGCTGTACGCTTACTCCCTACAATGCGTCAAAAATCATCTCCATGTGCGGAACGGATATGACGCTTTTAAGAAACGAACTGCAAAAACTTACCGCCTATGCAGACGGCTCGGAAATTACGGAAGATATAATAAAATTACTTACCGTGAAGAATACAGAAACAAGAATTTTTGCACTGTCCGACTGCATTATGGCAGGAAATTTTCAAGGGGCTTACTCTCAGCTTGCACAGCTTTTTGAACAGAACGAAAAACCCGAAATTATCCTCTCAACGTTAGGCTCGGTTTATATAGATATGTACAGAATGAGAGTCGCAAACGAAAGCGGTAAAACGATTGCAGACGTTTCAACGGATTTTAAATACGGCAGACGGGATTTTGTCCTTAAAAAAGCCAATGCCAATTCCAAAAAATATTCCACAACCGCTCTCCGAAAAGTCCTTGACATTATCCTTCAAACAGATATAAAATTGAAAAGCACAAGGACTGACGCAAAAATTCTGCTTGAAACGCTCATTACAAAAATTATGCTTGCACTTAGGGAGGATATATGATAAAAGTAAAAGAAGCTGTCATTGTAGAGGGCAAGTATGATAAAATAAAGCTTGCCAACTTCATTGACGGGCTTATCATCACAACCGACGGTTTCGGTATTTTTAAAGACAGGGAAAAACAAATTCTTATCCGTCACCTTGCACAAACAAGAGGTATTCTGATTTTAACGGACAGCGACGGTGCGGGCTTTGTCATACGCAATTTTCTGAAAGGCACTGTTCCGCCCGATAAAATTAAAAATGCCTATATCCCCGACATTTTCGGCAAGGAAAAAAGAAAATCTCAGCCCTCCAAAGAGGGTAAACTCGGTGTAGAGGGCATTTCCGAAGAAATATTATGCCGTGCCATTGCCAATTCGGGTGCGGAATGCGAACTTGATACAATCAAAAAGTCCACAGGCGACATTACAAAAGCCGATTTATTTGCATACGGTCTGACGGGTACGCCCCATTCCTCACATAACAGGGATATTCTGAAAAAAGCCATGCACCTCCCCGAAAAGCTGACTTCCAATGCCCTGCTTGATATACTTAACTGCACGATGACAAAAAGTGAATTTGAACGGCTCTGTAAGGAAACTTTCGGAAAGGAGAATGACAATGCTTGAAGTGACGCTTCTCGGTACAGGCGGTACTATGCCCCTTAAAAACAGATGGCTTTCCGCCTGCCTTATCAAGCACATGGGACACTCTGTTTTAATCGACTGCGGTGAGGGTACGCAAATCGCCCTCAAACACTCCGAAAATAAATTTAAACCTATTGATATTATCTGTATTACGCACTTCCATGCCGACCATATTTCGGGCTTGCCGGGATTTCTTCTTTCCATGAGCAACGAGGGCAGAACAGAACCTGTTACTATCATAGGCGGTGCAGGCTTGAAAAAAGTTGTCAATGCCCTCTGTATCATTGCCCCCAATCTGCCTTTTGAAGTAAAAATGCTTGAATACCCCCATGATATTTCCGAATTTGAATTTGACGATTTGAAAATAACGCCTTTTCAAGCAAAACATAGTGTATCCTGCTTGGGCTACAACTTCAAACTCAAAAGGGCAGGCAAATTTGATGTTGAAAAGGCTAAAAAAAATAATGTTCCCATGAAAATATGGGGACAGCTTCAGAAAAACGAAACTGTCATTTTTGACGGCATGGAATATAAACAAAGTATGGTTCTGGGAAATTCCCGAAAAGGAATAAAAGTCACCTACTGCACCGACAGCAGACCTACCGAAAATATACTCAATCATGCTAAAAATGCGGATTTGCTGATATATGAGGGAATGTTCGGAGATGACGAAAAAATTGACCGTGCCGTTGAAACAGGTCACAGCCTTTTTTCGGAGGCTGCACGGCTTGCCAAAAATGCCAATGTCCAAAAACTTTGGCTGACACATTACAGCCCCTCTCTCACAGAACCCGAACTTTATGAAAATATCGCAAAGGATATTTTTAAAAATACAGAACTCGGCTTTGACGGAAAATCTGAAAGCCTGCATTTTCCCGAATGAAATTGCTGTTTACTTTTCGGGAATTTAAGTGTATAATAAGAACAATTCATATTGAAAGGATAAATGTTTATGGGAAAACTTGGAAGAAATGAACCGTGCTGGTGCGGAAGCGGTAAAAAATACAAAAAATGCCATGAGGAATTTGACGAAAAAATCTCCTTTATCAAAAGTCAAGGGCATGAAGTTCCCGACCACTCCATTATAAAAACTCCTCAGCAGATAGAGGCTATCAAAGAAAGCTGTAAAATCAACATAGCCGTGCTGGACTACGTGGCGGAACATATCCGTGCAGGCATGACCACTCAGGAAATTGACGACCTTGTTGCAGAAAAAACCGCTGAATTGGGCGGTATTCCTGCACCGCTGAACTATGAGGGCTATCCGAAAAGCGTTTGCACCTCTATCAATGAAGTTGTTTGTCACGGCATTCCCTCCGATAAAGTCGTTCTCAAAGACGGTGATATTGTCAATGTTGACTGCTCAACGATTTATAAAGGCTACTTCTCCGACTCGTCAAGAATGTTCTGTATCGGAGAGGTTTCTCCTGAAAAGAAAAAACTCGTTGATGTTGTAAAAGAATGTGTCGAAATCGGTCTGGAAAAAGTTCAGCCCTGGACATTTTTAGGCGATATGGGACAAGCCGTGCATGAACACGCCCTTAAAAACGGTTACAGCGTTGTCAGAGAAATAGGCGGTCACGGTGTCGGTCTGGAATTCCATGAGGATCCGTGGGTAAGCTACGTTTCAAAGGCAGGCGAAGAAATGTTGCTTGTTCCCGGCATGATATTCACGATTGAGCCTATGGTGAATATGGGCGGTGATAAGATAGTCGTTGACAAAGAGGACGGCTGGACAGTCACGACTGCCGATAAACAGCCCTCTGCCCAATGGGAAATCATGGTACTTGTCACGGAAAACGGACATGAAGTTCTCTGTTACTGAATTATGAAGAATTGTTTTTA
>ONIF01000174.1 GCA_900317795.1 uncultured Eubacteriales bacterium
AACTCTGAAAATCTTTTTCAATATTAAAACTTTCTTCACCAATATACTCTTTTCCGAAATTATATTTCTTTTCCGGCAAAAGTATATATCTCATTGCACCGAGCAAAGTTGTCTGCAAAGGAGTTCTTTCACTCTTTATATAGTAACGGTTGGTCATCTGACCTCTGGGGTTGCCGTCATCAAATGTAAGACATTTTTCATTTCCGAAAAAATACGATTCCTGCGGTGTCAAACGCACAAGATAGGTACTCATTCTCCCTCACCTGCTTTCTCTTTAAAGAATTTGATGATACGCAAAATATATTCCATCTTCAAGGCATGACTGTTCAAATCCTTCTTATCCTTGTCACGACCTTTTATCATGGAAATATTCAGATTTTCTTTCAGCTTTTTGAAAAACTCATACAAATCTTTCTGCAAAAAGCTGTTGAATTTCTGTTTATCCCCATCAAAGATATTTTTGAACACATTTTCAAGTTCAGCCCCTGCTGAATTGTTGAACATATCATCGAACAGTGCAAACTTGTGCATTGCGGAATATATCACTTTTTCATCGGCATCTTCCGACGTATTTTTAATGCAGTTATTATGAAATGTTATATATTCCTGCATATCCTTATTTGGTATGATAAGACCTTCCGATTGTCCCGAATGTTTCTGAAAACATATCGCAACACAGTTCTTTATATTTTTAGCAACGCCAAATAGCAAGTCTGCCGATTGTTCGAGTGCCTCATACAGCGGAAAGGCACTATATGCAACAAATATACCGAATGAAAGCGAAATATTTTGTGAGTGATTTCCAGATTTTTTTGCAGCCTCATCATTTTCTTCCTGATTGGGATTTTTAAAAGTCTGTATAAAACAATTATTAGCCTCTTTTGTAAACTCAAAGATATTTTTTATTCCTTCCATACTTTCATATTCAACAGGCATGAGGGCAAGCAGGTCATCTCCACCCGAATAAATCGTGACACCGCCATATTTTTCATGAAGTGTTTTAGCAATTTCAGCACAATAATTCATGCACTTTTCTGAAAAGCCCCTTATTTCACCGGGTTTAAGGTTTTGAATAATACTTGTAATACGGTCACCGTCTGAACGGACTACTGCATAATAATTGTATTTTTTCCATTTTTTCTCATCGCCACGTCCTCTTGCAATATCGGGAATGGAACGGATTCTCCTGCAGTCGTCCAAAAGCTGCCAGTTTTCTATTCCCATTCCCTTTTTCTTATCAGTAACTTGTATTCTTATCGCATCATTTTTGCTTGGTGATGTTGTAATATCGTCGGAATTGTAAAAGGACAATATCGGGTTGCTGTCCTGACTGCTGACAAAACTCTTGGCAAGTTCCAGACAATCCAGTTTTTTTCCGCTGTCCATAATGGGATTTGTGCTGTTTTCAAGAAGTACAGCCGATACAAGAAAGTATTCCTTAAAATATTTTATGTCTTTATCTTTTGTAAATCCGAAATATGCAACGGTATTTTTGATTGCCTCATCTCTGACGGCAGGAAAGTCTTTTATATTGAAATTATCCGCCTTGAAAATCACTCTGTCATGGAACAGTCCGACACCGTCTTTACGATTGAACAAAACATTCTTTTCATCAAAATAAGGAGATACAATATCTTCCTGCGGAACCTTTCTTTTAATCAAAGAAAGACAGATATTTTTTGAAAGCATGGACATCATATAGCTTGCCGCCCACAATGCAGACGGGCTTGACGCAAGGTTGATCGTATCAAGTACAGGTCCTATCGTTACGGCTATGTAATTATTTGCCAATTTCTATACCTCCTTTATGTCAATATCTTTGATACCGAATTTCGGTTTGTTTTTGCATACTTTAAGTTTTTGATATGCGTAGTGCATAAAGTCATTCATAAAATCCGACGGCAAATCTTCTTTTTTTGGAACAGTCAATGTATCGTCATGTTTAAATTCGGAAGAAAACAAAAATCTTTTTCCGTAAATTTTCTCATTCAGTTCACAACCGACAAAATACACAATATCATCAATCACTTTAAACAGTATAGGAGAATTTAACCTTTCAATTTTCTCGGAACCGTCTTTGGAATCATCAACGTGACTGATCGTTACCACTACTTTGTCATATGGATTTGTCAAGTATCTTTTATATTCTATTCTCTCTCCAATTCCAAACAACGCTCTGACATACTTGCTGTTTTTATCCTTTTGTTCTTTTTGTCTGCCAATTTTAGGAGAAATATCCTTTTGTTTCATCCATGCCTTTTCATTTCCGATATTATTCGGCAAATCGTGCATATAATCAAAAAGAATAGAGCGTTTATAAGGAATTTTCGTACTGCTGTCTGCATCTTCTTCCGTTCCTTGTTCGGTTCCGTCTGTGAAATTGAGCCCCGATTTCATTAGCGAATAAATCGCTTTTATCTGTTTGAAAGTTTTTCCCGCTTCGGGTTTGAACATATAGCAATGTCCCTTATTACAGGTATATCTGTCTTTGAGAACTTCACATATATGTTGTTGCGAACTGTCTTTTTCTTTGACAGTGAATGAACCGAAACCCTTACTCTGCATTGTGCCGAAATTTGTCACAATAAAGAAATCACCTATTATCTTGTCGATATAACCCAGCAAATCCTTTTCAAAGCAGGTGACTATCAGTTTTGCATCGGCAAGAATACCTTTTTTATACTGTGACGCATCTGCTCCCATATTGCCGTAATAAATATCATATATTTGTTCTTCTTTCGGGAGTTTATTTCCGTTTTCGTCTTTTATGCCGAGATATACTTTCTCCACTTTTGTACCTTCAGGGATAACTATCCTTAATTGATATTTCAGCGAAAAACTTTTTGCCTTTTCCGATTTGTTATCACTGTCGGTTTTGTCTTTTTTGTCATTATTATCCCTTTTCCAGCTTTCGGGTATATTATCCCTGCCCTTTTTATAGATAATATATCGGTCAAGTTTTGGTTTGACTTCCGTTGCCCTAAGAGTTGCCCCGCTGTTGTCATACTGAAAATGTATCAGCGGTGAATGTGCTTTCAGAGTGTACTCTCTTTTAAAAGAATAATCTTCCATTTTTAACCTCCTATTTCTGTATTTTTTTACCAACATTCGATTTTACTCAATTTTATCACTAATTTCTTTCAACGTCAAGTCATAATATACCAACTTTTTCAAACTTTTAGTATAACATTTATTTATTTTTCTATAATAAAAAATCCCTCCGAGTTCATTCAAAAACTCAGAGGGATTTTTTCGCCAAATGTCGATTCCTACTACGTAGATACAATGGCGACTGCGACTATATCTCAATCCCCAATGGGGAAAGTAAAAATCATAATTCTGTAAATGTCCCGAAACCGGCCGAATTTTTACTGCCGATACCCGTGTAATAGATAAATTCAAGCAAATGTGAGGGAGCTTTGATATGATATGTGCCGTACCATGCGTTGATAATCGATTTTTTATAGTGTGTCACGCACTTATCGTCATCAGACGGACAGTCACATTCTATACTGACACGCTCCGCAAACGGCTCATCAAAAAACATCTCCCATTTATTCTTGATATTCCGTATCAGCATATCATAAAATTCCCGTTCAAACGGATTGTAATAACGTACATATCCCGACGGCAATGTATTATATACAACAATCGGTGTTTTCATCTGAACCGTCATTTCATCTGCAAAGAAATGCTTTTCACTCACTTCATAGGAAAGTATCGTGCAGGGCTGACGGTAAACCTCCATTATCCCACCATTCGTAAGCGACTGCACAACGGCATTGATAATTCTGTCATCAGCGGAACGTATCTCCCACGAAATGACATCTTCAAAAACAAGCTGTTTACTGCGTATGGAATAGCGTCCCTCAAGGTCACTGAAACAGAAAAATTTAAAAGCTTTTCTGTCGGTGAAGTTTCTGTCATGTATTTCCAATGCAAGCTGTTCATCAACAGCCATAAGACTGTAAGCAAGTCCCTGAAGCATACTGAAATGTCCAAACGGTACGGAAAGCGTCCGGACAGGCTTAAAAGTAATTTTTACAGTTTTCATAATAAACTCACTTTCATATTATCCCCAACGGGAAAGGTAAAACCAATTAGCAATTAGCAATGTGCAATGTGCAATTATTTATAACGGCTGATTTTTTGCAGGTTGCAGGCTGATTGTTCCAATGAACTCATGAAAGAAAACGTGACAGCGGTCAGCATTTCATTGCTCATTGCTAACTGCTCATTGCTAATTGTATTGTTAGGTAAAGAACAACATTTGCCCTATATTTTCATTATATATACTGTATATAGATTTGTCAAGGAAAAAATGAGATTTTTTGATTGTATTGTCAAATATGATCCTGCATTTGTATTTTCCGGCTATTTGGGAAAGTTCATCTTTTATATATCGCAAATAACAATACCGCCTGTAAGGATTTTTTTATGTCCTTGCAGGCGTTTTTTTATGCCAGAAAATCTTCAACTACATCGAGCAGATGTATAGGGTAAAGTTCAAGATCCTCAATAAGTTTTTTAAATTCAATAATTTTGTTGCGGTCGGGCGAAATATTGTCAATACGGCAGTATTCGTTTTTCTGCTTTGAAAGCTCTTTGTCAGAATTGCATATTTTTATACCGTAAGACATTATTTTTCCTGTTTCTTCAATAAATTCTTCACTTTCCGTAATCTCGTAAATATAAGTGTTTTCCATTTTACAAAACTCCTTTGAAATTTTTTCACTGATATTATACAACTATCAAAGGAAATTTTCTATACCACTTTAGTTTACGTGAAATTTGTTGAAAAGCGTCATATTTGTATTTTGTTTATAAAAAATTGCAAATAACATTATTATTTATCGTATTGTATAAACAAATAAAAAT
>ONIF01000173.1 GCA_900317795.1 uncultured Eubacteriales bacterium
TCGGGAGATACTTAACGTCTTCTTCTTTAACAACGCCACCGGCTTTGATGTCGCCCCAAGCCCAGTTACCGTTCTGAACCATAGCACATTTACCTGCTGCAAATTCTGCCATTGAATCTGCAACGGTCTTTCCGCCGAGAAGGTTCTTATCTGTTGTAGAGTTGTTTGTATAGAGGTCAAAAATATTCTTGTAGTTGTCAGCATACTTGAATTCAAGTTCTTTAGCTTCGAGGCAGTTTGTGATAACATCGCCTGTGCCTGTATTGAATTCATAGTACAAAGGCATATTCATAAGATGAGTCTGCCATCTCCAGTCATCACCTGTTTTAAGTGAAGTAGATGCAAATACACCGTCAATGCCGAGTTCTTCTTTCTTAGCAGTCATGTCCTCAACAACCTCTGCAAGCTTAGCATAGTTGTTGATTTCGTCCATAGAAGCAGCCTTTGCACCCTCAGTTGCAAAATACTTTGTCATAATAGCATTGTTGTATATAATGCCGTAGCCCTCAACAACGTAAGGAATACCGTAAACACCGTCACCGCTCTTTACAGCAAGGGATTTATCCGAAACAAGCTGATAAAGTTCGGAATCCTTGAGGTCTGCACAGTAGTCTTTCCAGTTTTCATAGCCAACAGGACCATTTATCTGGAAGATGGTAGGAGGATCTGATTTAGCCATCTCAGATGTGAGAGTTTTCTCATATTCACCGGAAGCAGCCGTCTGAACTCTTACTTCAATGCCTGTTTCCTCTTTGTACTTAGCAGCGATAGCCTCATACTTGCTTGCAATTTCGGGCTTGAAGTTAAGGAAGTAAATTGACTTTACACCGGAGGTATCAACTTTACTCTCAGAAGTAGGAGTGCTTGTTGAAGGTGTAGTACTGTTTGTGTTGCCGTTGTCGCTGCAGCCTGCCAATGCACCGACTGCCAATACGCCTGCAAGAGTGCTTGCGAGGGCTTTCTTAAATTTTCTCATGGTCGTCCAGCTCCTTTAAAATAATATAAATTTTTTTGATATTGCAAAAGCTATTTCACATTCCTCACAGCCTTTACAAAAATATCTTTTGTACAATCATAACACGATTTTATAAAATTATCAATAGTTTTTTATTATATTTTTTAAAAAATATATATATTTTATTGCATTTTGTAAAGAATGACGAAAGTTATATTTTAAAAGTTATCGGAATAGATATTAAAAAGCAATTTTTTCAGAGGGAGGAAAAGTTAAATTGAATATAAAGAAAATTGTGAAGTCGGAGCTATTCGGAATGGCGGCAGGGATCATTTTTACGCTTATATTCACGGCATTTTTCACTGCCGTAATGGTAAAAATGGAAAGAGTTGCATATAATGCAGTCATGCCGTTTGGATTGGGTGCGTTGTGCATAGGAACGTTTGGGGGAGGGTATATCACGGCAAGAATCAATAAAAGTATGGGAATGGCAGTGGGTGCGGTATGCGGAGTGGGTGTATTTTTAATAGTGCTTGCAGTCGGTGCAATTCTGGGAAGTGAATTGGGGGTAGTTACGCTTATTCGTGCAGGTACAGCAGTCATTTCGGGTGCATTGGGCGGAGTACTGGGCGTTAATAAAAGAAAAAAACGAAAGTAATTGAGAATGAGGAGTGAGGAATTTTTGTTTTAGGCTGAAATAAGTTATTGAATTTATTTAAAAGATGTGTTATGATATATAGAGTATAACAAAAGAAAGGGTGGTTTTCCGTGAAGGCAACAAAGCATATCAAAACTCTGAACAATGCTAATCTCAAAGAATCGGCAGTAAAGGGCGGCTGCGGTGAGTGCCAGGCTTCCTGTCAGTCAGCTTGCAAAACTTCCTGCACAGTTGCAAATCAGAAGTGTGAGAAGTAATTCCAAAACGGCAAACATACAAAGTCTTAGTGTAAAAGGCGGATATATCAGTCCGCCTTTTATGATATTTCAGGGGGAATTTGAAAATGATACATAAGTATAAATTGAACGGATATAATATATGCCTTGATGTGCACAGCGGTGCAGTTCATGTTCTTGATGATATAGCGTATGATGTGCTTGACTTTTGCGGAGAGGGCATGGAGGAAAATGCACCCGAAAAAATGTATGCCGAGCTTTCGGGAAAGTATGACAAAGAGGAATTGACGGAAACGTATGAAGCCCTTTATGAGCTTTATGAAATGGGACAGCTTTTTTCAAGTGACGATTATGAGCAATTCTCTGATTTGATGACAAAAGCCCCGATAAAGTCCATGTGTATCAATATTTCACATGACTGCAATTTAAGATGTGAATACTGTTTTGCGGCAAAGGGCGATTTCGGTCAGGGCAGGTGTTTGATGTCGTTTGAAACGGCTAAAAAAGCGATAGACTTTATTATAGCGAATTCAGGCACAAGGCATAATCTGGAAGTGGATTTCTTTGGCGGAGAGCCTTTGATGAATTTTGATGTTGTCAAGCAGACTGTCGAATATGCAAGAAGTATTGAAAAGGAACACAATAAAAATTTCCGTTTCACCATAACGACAAACGGACTTTTGCTTGATGACGAGAAAATTGACTATATCAATAAAGAGATGTCCAATGTAGTGCTTTCGCTTGACGGCAGAAAAGAAATCAATGATAAACTGAGAGTTACTCCCAACGGAAAGGGCTGTTATGATATAATCGTACCGAAATATCAAAAGCTTGTTGCAAAAAGAGGTGACAAGGATTATTATGTACGTGGCACTTTCACGACGTTCAGTGAAGATTTCACGGCAGACGTTATGCACATGAAAAGTCTTGGATTTGACCAGATTTCCATAGAGCCTGTTGTGTCTGACCCTCAGCTTGACTATTCGATAAAATATGAAGATTTGCCGAGAGTTTTCAATGAATATGAGAAACTTGCCAACCTTGTTATCGAAACGAGAAAAAAAGGTGATTTTTTCAACTTTTTTCATTTTATGATAGACTTGAATCAAGGACCGTGTGCAATAAAGAGATTAAGGGGCTGCGGTTGTGGAAATGAATATGTAGCAGTTACTCCGCAAGGTGATATATACCCGTGTCATCAGTTTGTAGGGCATGAGGAATATAAAATGGGAAATCTGAATGACGGCACTTTTGACAATGACATGAAACAGAGATTTGCAAAGGCGAATGTGTATTCCAAAGAGAATTGTAAAAATTGCTGGGCAAAATTTTATTGCAGCGGTGGCTGTAATGCAAACAATTTCCAGTATGAAGGGGATATTTTGAAATCGCATAAAGTGGGTTGTGAGTTGGAGAAAAAGCGTCTTGAATGTGCGATTATGATAAAAGCAGCGTTGGCAGACTACGGCATTGAAAATTCTTCATGTGACGGCGAGGACTGTTTCGTGGAGTGCCATTGATATGCGTGGACCGCTCAGATACAAGTATTCCCATGAAACAAAATACGGGATAAATATTTTGCGTTATGCTGTCTGGACTGTGGCTTTTGGGTTGCTTTATCCGGAAACTTATCAGCCCTTATCTGAACTGTACGGCGATTTTCTGACAAAAATTTTCGGTTGGGCTGTTGCAGGCAGTCTTGTGTGTCTTTGGCTATTGATGGCATATCACATACTTTCCGACAAGGACAGAAAATACAGAAAGACTGTTTTTGAAAAAGGAGAGTGTTTTGACGGTGAAATTATTGATTTTATCATCAAAAAAGAAAAATATTCCGAATTTGGCTGGTGTTACAGAATTGACACAACATATATACTCCATGTAAAATGCCGTAATCAAGTCATTACAACTCCGGAATTGAACGGAAGCCCCGAAAGGATTTTGAAATCAGCCAAATGCAAGGTCTATTTTTACAACGGTGAAAAGTATGTGACGGATTTTGATGAAAGGATTTTCAGAATAGGCAAAAGGCTTTTACTGCCAAAAAGCGAAATAGAAACAAAAGGAATCCTCAAAATACCATTTATCCAAAGTTAAACTGACGGTTTAATGACAAAGCGAAAATGCAGTAGTATAATAAGCACATAACAAAGTCCGTTGTGCATAATCATTCAAATAATTATGAATTATGCATTATGCATTATGAATTAAAAAGATTGGAGAGATGAGAAATGAATTTAAAAGAAGCGTTCCGCTTTCATAAAAAGTTGCAGAGTCTTATGGATAGTGCGGCAAACATTCTTGAAGACAAACGCAACATTACACAAACAAAAAATACATATATGAGAAGTAAAGTTGTTGCAGACGCTGAGGACGAAGTAACCTTTGAAGATGTACCCGACCCCGAATATGCTGACAAAATAATGAATGTTGCCGAATTTCTGATATATCTCCTTGACGAAAAGGAAAAACTGTCAAAGGCTGTTATGGAAACAAAGAAATCCTTGCCGATAGACATGGACAGTGAAGTTTCTCTCAACAGTCACCGTCAAGTGATTGCAAACCATTTCAGAAGAATGGCAGATACAAGAAGCTATGAAAATATTTTCTATAACGGCGGCATAGGCTACCGCTTCAATGCAGAGGGAAATCAAGTTTCCTACAAATGCCCTGTCAAAAAGGTTGTGACAATCAACTTTGACAGAAACAAAGTCAAGAAAATGCTTGCAGACCTCGACAAAAAGTCTGACAGCGTATCAGTAGAGCTTGACAAATGCCTCATCAACTACGAGGTAAATTACGAACCCCCATTTGACGTAAACGACAGCTTCGCAAACGTCTTTGAAAAATACTTCACTCAGAATTAGGAATGAGGAGTGAGGAATGAGGAATTATTTTTCGTAAGTCAACTTTCACTCCTCATTCCTCATTATACATTCCTCATTGATTTCGGTTGTGTGCGGTGCGGCAGGATAAGAGAATATTGAAGTCGGTTCAGGTGCAGATGAACTATGATGCTGCATAGCAATTTTTGTAACAGAA
>ONIF01000170.1 GCA_900317795.1 uncultured Eubacteriales bacterium
ATATATGCAGGCGAGATATTGGCGGTAATAGGCGGAAACGGTGCAGGAAAAAGTACAATGCTTTCCGTGATGTCGGGGGTGCTTTCGGCAGGCAGAGGAAAAGTTGTAAAACATGGGAAAATATCGGTATTACCGCAAAATCCGCAGGCATTGTTTGTAAAATCAAGCGTAGAGGAAGATTTGAAAGAGATAAAAGAGGATATTGGGGAAGCCGTTGAAATGTGTGGGTTAGGGGGATTTCTGAAACAGCACCCCTATGATTTGTCTGGGGGAGAACAGCAGAAAACCGCATTGGCAAAAGTACTTTTGACAGAGCCTAAAATACTGCTTTTAGACGAGCCTACAAAAAGTTTGGACAGTACATATAAAAGGCAGTTGGCGGAGATATTGAAAGAGCTTGCGGAGAGCGGAAAAGCAGTTGTGCTTGTCAGCCACGATATAGAGTTTTGTGCGGAGCACTCTGACAGATGTGCCATGCTTTTCAATGGAGAGATAGTGAGTGAGGGAAGTGCAAAGGAATTTTTCAATTCCAACGGGATATATACAACGCCTGTCAACAGAATGTCAAGAGGAATTATAGAGAATGCGGTGACGGTGAAAGACATTTTGTATGCGTTGGGAGTGGAGATTTCAGAAGTGCCGAAACCTCCCAAAAAGCATATTGAAATTCAGCCGAAAGAAAAGTTTGTCCAGAAAAAGAGTTTTTTAAAAAAGATGTTTTCCATAGTGTCGCTTGTGACAGCAATATTTTTCATGCTGGTGACGGCAGATATAATAAAAGTCGATTTAAATAAATTTTCGGCATACGGGATAATGTTTTTTTCGACAATAATATTCATGTTGATTTCGGGGGGAAGTGCGGAAAAAATACATATCATTCGGAAAGACAGGAACGTGAAAAAGCTGTTAATATCGCTTTTAATTGTATTCATAGCCGTGCCTTTGACGATATTCAGCGGAGTATATTTTTTTGACGACAGGAAATATTTATTCATATCACTCTTGATAATGCTGGAAAGCGTAGTGCCGTTTTACGTGATGTTTGAGAGGAGAGCGGTACAGGCAAGGGAACTTGTTTTGATAGCGACGATATGTGCGTTATGCGTATCGGGCAGGGCGGTTTTATATATGATACCCGAATTCAAGCCCGTGACGGCATTGGTAATCATATCGGGTGCAGTTCTGGGAAGTGAAACAGGCTTTTTAATAGGTTCGACAACAATGCTTGTATCAAACATATTTTTCGGACAGGGGGCATGGACACCGTTTCAGATGTTCACAATGGGAATGATAGGATTTTTGTCGGGGCTTGTCTATCAGAGAGGACTGCTTCCGCAAAATAAAATATCGCTTGCGGTGTTCGGATTTGTAACGGCATTTTTGATATATGGAGGCATCATGAACCCTGCAACCGTGCTGTTGTCGGGAACGTCACTCAACAGCGGAACAATACTTTCTGCATACGCATTCGGACTGCCTGTTGACACCGTTCACGCTGTATCAACGGCATTGTTTATATATATCGGTGCAGAGCCGATAATTTCCAAAATAGAGAGAATAAAATTAAAATACGGACTGATAACAATGAGCAATTAGCAATGTGCAGTGTGCAATGTGCAGTGTGCAGTGTGCAGTGTGCAATGTGCATTGTTCATTTAAAAAAAGTTGGAACAGATTGATTTTTTAACGAAAAAAGTCGAAAAAACTATACGATTTTGTGCAGGATTTATGTTATAATACATATAATGAATTTTCATATATCAGAGAGGTGATGTCACTATAACAGTTTAGAGAGGTGATACTCATAGTTTGATTTTACACGTTACCGCAGAAGAATCAATCGACAAAAACAGAGAGGTAGGGTGAAGAAAATGAAAGGATTTTTTAAAGTATTTTTTAAAGCCTATGCCACAGTAATGAGGATTTTGATGACCACTTTCATGTTAATATGGGGTGGCTTGGGAGGACTTTTAGCTTTTACAGACGGAAAATATGCAGTAGGTCTTTTAATGATTGCCAATGGTGTCATAATGATTGTTTTTATTAATTTGTTTATCGATGTTTTGCTTTGCAAAAAAATAAGTGACATCACAATACAGGAAAGCGATGTTGTTTTTACGTTGATGAATGGTAAATCTGTAACAGTCGAAAAGGGCGATATAACAGAAATCAACCTTTTTGGCGATAAATATCAGTTTAAATTTAAAAATCATGAAGCACTGTACTTTACGACTTTGAAAAGAAGAGAGGATATCAATCAAGTGAATTTCCCCTATTCCATAATAAATGTATAATTAAGTTTGCAGGATAACGTGAGTTTGAACGGGCAATCATATTGTGTTTTTTCGGCACATATCTGTAAAAATTCCGTTGAACTCACGTTAGAATTTTGAGGTGATGTAAGATGTTATTTGTATGCTATCCGAAATGCACGACCTGCCAAAAGGCGAAAAAATGGCTTGATGAAAATAAAATCGAGTATGTGCAGAGGGATATAAAAACGGACAATCCGAGTTATGAAGAGTTGAAAGAGTGGCTTGAAAAGAGCGGTCTTGACATAAAGAGATTTTTCAATACAAGCGGACTTTTATATAAATCCATGAATTTGAAGGACAAGTTGCCCGAAATGAGCGACGAGGAAAAATTAAGGCTTTTGGCAACTGACGGAATGCTTGTAAAAAGACCTTTGCTTGTATGCGAAAATACGGTATTGGTTGGATTTAAAGAAAAAGAATGGGAATGGTTGAAAGATGAATGATTTTTTACCGATTTCGAGAGAGGACATGATAAAGCGAGGGTGGGAATATGTAGATTTCACGTTTGTGATAGGTGACGCATACGTTGACCACCCGTCATTTGGACCTGCCATTGTAAGCAGAGTTTTGGAAAGTGCAGGTTACAGAGTGGGAATAATTGCCCAGCCCGACTGGAAAAATCCCGAAAGTATCGATGTATTTGGTGAGCCGAGATTGGCATTTCTGATTTCGGCAGGGAATATGGATTCCATGGTAAATCATTATTCCGTGTCAAAGAAAAGGCGTGCAAAGGATTTTTTCACGGCAGGGGGAGTTATGGGAAAACGCCCCGACCATGCAACAGTGGTTTACGGAAATTTAATTCGTCAAACTTATAAACACAAGCCGATAATTGCAGGCGGAATTGAAGCAAGTCTGAGGAGAATGGCACATTATGATTATTGGGATAATTGCCTAAAAAGGTCTGTATTGCTTGACGCACAAGCGGATATTGTATCATTCGGCATGGGAGAACATTCTATTGTGGAAATTGCAGACGCTTTAAATAATAACATACCTGTTGAAGATATTACTTTCATCAAAGGCACGGTGTATAAAACAAAGAGCCTTGAGAATATATATGACTATATCGAACTGCCGTCATACAGAGAGCTGAAAGCGGATAAATTGAATTATGCAAGAAGTTTCTACACTCAATATACGAATACAGATCCATTTTCGGGAAAAGTATTGGTTGAGCCGTATGATGATGTTTATGTAGTGCAAAATCCCATGTCGAAGCCTTTGACACAAGAGGAAATGGACAGAGTGTATGCCCTGCCGTATATGAGGACATATCACCCGATATATGAAAAAGACGGTGGTATTGACGCAATAAAAGAAGTGAAATTCAGTCTGGTGAGTAATAGGGGTTGTTTTGGAGGGTGCAGTTTTTGTGCGTTGACGTTTCATCAGGGAAGAATTATTCAGACAAGAAGTCATCAGTCAATCATAGATGAGGCAAAGATAATTATAAAAGACAAGGATTTCAAGGGGTATATACATGATGTAGGAGGACCTACGGCAAATTTCAGACATACTTCATGCGAAAAACAGTTGACAAAGGGAGTTTGTCCGAATAAGCAATGCTTATTCCCGAAACCCTGTAAAAATCTGACAGTTGACCATACGGATTATTTGGAATTGCTGAGAAAACTTCGTTCCCTTGACGGAGTGAAAAAAGTGTTTATCCGTTCGGGTATACGTTTTGACTATATCATGGCGGATAAAGATGATACATTTTTCAAAGAGATGTGTCAGTATCACATCAGCGGACAACTGAAAGTTGCCCCCGAACATATTTCAGATGCGGTTTTGCAGAAATTGGGCAAGCCCGAAAATAGTGTATATAAAGCTTTCTGCAAGAAGTATGCGGAGATAAATAAAAAATTGGGCAAACCGCAATATTTAGTGCCGTATTTGATGTCATCGCACCCAGGCTCTACACTGAAAGAAGCCATTGCATTGGCGGAGTATTTGCGGGATTTGGGATATATGCCCGAACAGGTGCAGGATTTTTACCCGACACCCTCGACAATTTCAACGTGTATGTATTATACAGGCGTTGACCCGAGAACAATGGAAAAAGTGTATGTAGCGAATGACCCGCATGAAAAGGCTATGCAAAGGGCATTGATACAGTACAAAGACCCGAAAAATTATGATTTGGTGCATGAGGCACTTGTAAAGGCTCACAGAACCGATTTAATAGGCTTTGACAAAAAATGTCTTATCAAGCCGAGAAATACAAAGGATTTCAATTCAAAAAAGAAGTCTGCCAAGCCCTTGACGGAGGAAGAAAAGAAATACGGCATTTCATTTGAAAAATATGACATGATACAAAATGCCAATAAAAGCGACAAGCCCAAAAAGAAGAAACGGAGATGAATGCCGTGAATAAAAAATTATTTGTCAATGGGATAGTGAAATTCTTATCGGGCTTGATATTGGTCGGATTGCCGTTATTTTTGTCAGCAGGAAGTTTTGCATACTGGAATGCATGGCTTTTCATGGGAATTTTATTTATCCCTATGTTCATAGCAGGATTGATTTTAACGAAGAAAAATCCGTATCTTTTGGAGAAAAGGCTCAATGCAAAAGAGGAACAGTCC
>ONIF01000172.1 GCA_900317795.1 uncultured Eubacteriales bacterium
CGTGTGCCATTCCCTCACCGTTTTCCATAAAAACATAAGCACTGTGAACCGAATCCATCCGGCTTGATGTTGCCTCGCATAATACAACAAACGGCTCTTTATACTCAGATGTGAATTTTGTTTCTAAACCGTTAACTGTTTCAACAGCTTTTCCGACTTCCACTTTTACGTCAGACAAATCTTTCTTTACACTGCTTTCCGATACAGCAGAACTTTCCACGCTTTCGGGTTTTGAAGAAACATCTGCATTTTGTCCGCATGAAACAAGCGTGACTGCACTTACCGCCAACATCAGACACAATATTTTTTTCAACATGAAAATCCCCTCTTTCATATAGTTTTTTGCAAAAAGTGCCAGCCGAAAAAGTTCCGACTGACACTCTAATTATGCATTATGAATTATGCATTCTGCATTAAATTACGCATTATGAATTATGCATTTTGCATTAAATCACGCTTTGCCGACTGAGCCAAAGAGTTCCATTTTTTCCTTAACGGTTGCCTTGATAGCCTCAAAGCCGGGTGCAAGGAGTTTTCTGGGGTCGAAGCCTTTGCCTTCGAGGTCCTTGCCTGCTTCAATGTACTTTCTTGTAGCCTCCTGGAATGACAACTGACACTCTGTATTAACGTTGATTTTTGAAACACCGAGAGAAATGGCTTTCTTAATCATGTCAGCGGGTATGCCTGTACCACCGTGAAGAACGAGAGGCATTTCACCTGTTTTTTCCTGGATAGCTGCGAGAGTTTCAAAGCTAAGACCTTTCCAGTTAGCCGGATATTTGCCGTGAATGTTGCCGATACCTGCTGCGAGCATATCAACGCCCAAGTCAGCGATTGTCTTGCACTCATCGGGGTCTGCACATTCGCCCATGCCTACAACGCCGTCTTCTTCGCCGCCGATTGAACCAACTTCGCACTCGATTGACAAGCCGAGATTGTGTGCTACATTAACGAGTTCCTTTGATTTAGCGAGGTTTTCTTCAAAGGGATAGTGTGAGCCGTCAAACATGATTGAAGTAAAGCCTGCCTTTACGCACTTATAGCAGCCTTCGTATGTACCGTGGTCGAGGTGGAGTGCTACGGGAACAGTTATTCCAAGAGATTCGTCCATAGCCTTTACCATAGCGGCAACTGTCTTAAAGCCTGTCATATACTTGCCTGCACCCTCTGATACACCGAGAATAACGGGTGAATTAAGTTCCTGTGCAGTGAGAAGGATAGCCTTTGTCCACTCAAGGTTATTGATGTTGAACTGACCTACTGCATAATGACCTGCCTTTGCCTTCTTAAGCATTTCTGCTGCATTTACCAATGCCATTATAAATCACTCTCCAATAAATTTTTTCCGTACACGAAATTTTCCGCATACTCTTTATATATTATACTATAAATAAAACAAAATATAAAGGACATTTTGAAAAAAATTTTAATTTTTTTGTAAATTTTCCATATATATTGACTTTTGGCGAAAAAAGCGGTATTTTATTAGAGTGAAGTGTGGAGAGTGGAGAGTGGAGCAACTGAAAGTTCCTGCTTTTTGCAAAACACACGTTTACGGAAAATAGTGGATTTCGGGAATGCGGAGATAAAAAACAGCTTCACTCTCCACTCTCAACTCTCCACACTCAAAGAAAAAGGGGATTTTTAAAAATGCTTACATTGGATAAAGTTTATCATGCGTCGTATGTTTTGAAAGACGTTATCAGACCGACAGACATGATAAAAGCTACAAATCTTGCAGATGATTTTGAGCTGTATCTCAAAACCGAAAACTTGCAGATAACAGGTGCATTTAAAGCAAGAGGTGCTTATTACAAAATTTCACAGCTTTCTGATGAGGAACGTGCAAAGGGTGTTATAGCGTGTTCGGCAGGAAATCATGCACAGGGCGTTGCACTTGCCGCTTCAAAATACGGTATCAAGTCATTGATATGTATGCCCGATTCCGCACCTATCTCGAAAGTTGAGGCTACAAAAAGTTATGGTGCGGAGGTATGTCTTGTAGAGGGTACTTATGACGATGCACATGACAAAGCCGTTGAATTGCAACAGCAGACAGGGGCTACTTTCATTCACCCGTTTGATGACGAACTTGTCATAGCAGGTCAAGGTACTATCGGTTTGGAAATTCTTCAGCAGCTTGCTGACGTTGATGCTATTATTGTTCCAATCGGTGGGGGCGGATTGATAAGCGGTGTGGCATTTGCGGTGAAATCTCTCAACCCGAATGTAAAAATATATGGTGTGCAGTCGTCGGGTGCACCCTCTATGTATATTTCGATGGCTCAAGGTCATATTGAAACCTTACCGAGTGTAAACACGTTTGCTGATGGTATTGCCGTAAAAACTCCGGGCGAATTGACATTTGACATTTGCAGTCACTACGTTGACGAAATTATGACAGTTACAGATGATGAAACGGCAACCGCTATTCTTTCGCTTATCGAAAAGCAGAAATTGATTTCAGAGGGTGCAGGTGCGGTATCGGTTGCAGCGGCTCTCTTTAACAAATTCCCGCTTAAAGGCAAAAAAGTATGTTGTCTTGTATCGGGCGGTAATATTGATGTTACGATACTTTCAAGAGTGATTGACAGAGGCTTGCAGAAAACAGGCAGGCTTTCGGAATTTACCGTTGCCCTCACAGACAAGCCCGGTGAACTGAATACTGTTTCAAAAATTATTTCAAAGCTTGGTGCAAACGTTGTTGCGGTAAGCCATGACAGAGCGGATTTGAATACAGACATCAATTCCTGTTATTTGCGTCTGTCGCTTGAAACACGCAATCACGAGCATATACAGAAAATCAAAGACGAGCTTGCAAGACACGGCTACAAAATCGTTCAATGAAAGAGTGGAGAGTGAGGAGTTGAGAGTGGAGTTGTTTGAAACCTCAATTTTTCACTTAACACGAATTTATAAAAAATAAGTGGATATTGAAAGTGAAAGAGAGAAGAAATAAGTAAACGACAAAATAAATCGCCCTATGTCATTCCGAGCGAAGCGAGGAATCTTTGAAAGATTCTTCGTCACTTCGTTCCTCAGAATGACAAAAGGAAAGGACAGATAGCAATTAACCCTGCAACGGGAAATGTAGAAGCCGACACAATCGAGGGACAGACCGAACAGGTTATGCAGAATTTGAAAAACCTGTTGGAAGCGTCGGGTTCATCTCTTGAAAAGGCTGTAAAAACAGTTTGCTTTTTGGCAGATATGAATGACTTTGGGGCTTTCAATGCCATTTACGGAAAGTATTTCACAGGCAAGCCTGCACGTTCATGCGTGGCTGTCAAAACTCTCCCGAAGAATGTTCTTTGCGAAGTTGAAGTAATTGCGGAAGTTTAATTGATTTGAAATGAAGAATGTCGGTCAGGGAGAAATTCCTTGACCGACATTGTATTTTATAAGAAGTGACGAAAAAGACATTTCATTTGACATATTGTAAATTGGCAAAGCACCGTTTTGTAAAAGTGTATTGCTTGTTTCGTAAATGGAACTGTCTTTCACGGCTGTCATGTAAAAGGGAATATTTTTTGTTTTGCAGAGTTCGAGAAAGTCAAGTGCATTTTCATTTCCGTTGGTTTTGGCGGTGCATGAATGGTATGTGATGTGCAGAACAGCTTTGACGCTTTCGGGAATGCTGATTGCAGAATAAAGCATTGACGGATAGGGGCGTATCATAAGCACATCATTTTTGAAAGAAAGTTTATTTTCAAAAACAGGCGGTGCAATTTCGGGCAGGGCGGCAGAAGAAATCTTTGTAAAAGTGTCGTCAGAAACTTTTCCGAAAGGCTGACCGCAAAATGAAGAAAATTTTCCAAGAAATCTGTCGGCTTCGGTGATGTCACTTGAAAGATATACCGTTGTGAAATCGTCACCGAAATTTTTGTAAACAGTAAAAATGCCGTGAGGAAATTCATTGATGACGGCAACAGCAGAACGTATATTTTCAACAGCATTGCTTTTTATATCGTCGGGAATGTAGTTGGAAGCTGTAATAACAATAGGAATTTTGAAATGCCTTAAACAAATCGAAAGCATGGCGGAAGTATAGGAAAGCGTGTCACTTCCGTGAGTGATGATAATTCCGTCATAGTCGGAAATATCTGTTTCAAAGAGAAAACGGATAAGTGTTTCCCAATGGGATTTTTCCAAATTTTCGCTTAAAATATTGAGTGGCTGTATAATTTCAAAATCGGCACTGTCGGGAAATTTTTCTTGAAAGAGTTCAACTGCACGGCAGTTGTTTTTTTTAAGAGAAATAATGCCGTTATCGGAGTAACAGCCTATTGTACCGCCCGTCATTAAAACAAGAATTTTTTTCATAAAACATCATCTCCATAAAAATATTATACAGAAATATTTTTGAAATTCAATGCTAAATTTTATAAGTGTCTTGCTTATGTAAAGGAGTTTGTGATATAATCTTGTAGAATATGCAGGGAAAGGAATGATTGAAACGAAATTCATATCATGGAATGTCAATGGATTAAGGGCTTGTATGCAGAAAGGTTTTATTGAATTTGCAAACGAACAGAAAGCGGATTTTATCTGTCTGCAGGAAACGAAAATGCAGGAACACCAAGCGGAAGTCCCTCTTGACGATTATAAAAAATATTTCAATAGTGCAGAAAAAAAGGGATATTCGGGAACGGCTGTATTTACGACAAAAGAGCCGTTAAGTGTAGTGTATAACGGCATGAATATAGAGGAACATTCGCATGAAGGCAGAATGATAACTCTTGACATGGGAAGTTTTTATTTGGTGAATGTCTATACGCCTAATGCAAAAGAGGGTTTGTTAAGAATAGACTATCGAATGAAGTGGGAAACGGATTTGAGAAAGTATCTCATGGAGTTGGATAAGGAAAAGCCCGTTATCTATTGCGGAGATTTGAATGTTGCACATAACGAAATTGATTTGAAAAATCCCAAAACGAATAAAGGAAATGCAGGTTTTTCCGATGAGGAAAGAGGGAAGATTGAGGAACTTTTAAATTCGGGGTTTGTTGATACATTCCGATATATGCACCCGAATGAAACAGGAAGATATAGTTGGTGGTCATACAGGTTTAACGCAAGAAAAAACAATGCAGGGTGGAGAATAGATTACTTTATCATTTCCGACAGGATAAAGGATAAAATTATCAATGCAGATATTCTGTCGGAGGTATATGGAAGTGACCATTGCCCTGTTTTGTTGGAGATAGATATTTGAGGTGATTGGCATGATAGAAGTAAAGAACATTACAAAGCACTATGGAAAGCACCTTGCACTTGATAATGTCAGTTTCAAGCTTGATGAGGGTGATGTATTGGGATTTCTCGGCTCAAATGGTGCGGGAAAATCTACTACGATGAATATCATAACGGGGTATATTTCAAGTGATTCGGGTACGGTGAAAATAAACGGACATGACATATTGGAAGAGCCTTTGGAGGCAAAAAAGAATATAGGATATTTGCCCGAGATACCGCCTTTGTATAATGATATGACGGTTGAAAAGTATTTGGAATTCATGTACAGGCTGAAGAAAGTAAAAAAGCCCATGAAAGAGCATATTGAGGAGATATGCAAAATGGTGCAGATAGATGATGTAAGCGACAGGATTATAAAGCACTTGTCAAAGGGATACAGGCAGAGAGTGGGAATTGCACAGGCATTATTGGGTTATCCGCCTGTACTGATACTTGACGAGCCGACATCGGGACTTGACCCTGCACAGATAATTGAAATAAGAAAGCTGATAAGGGATTTGGGAAAAAAGCATACTGTTATTTTATCATCTCATGTATTGTCGGAGGTGCAGGCAGTATGTGATAAAATAATTGTTATCAATAACGGAAAAATCGTTGCAGACGGAAATACGGAAAGCCTTACAAAGCTTGGCAGTGAAACAAGGAAAATAAGAATAGTTGCAGAGGGCAGAGAACAGAATTTGTATTCTGTTTTAAAGAGTGTTGACAGGGTTACGGAAGTAAAGAAAATGGGTGAAACGGAAAAAGGCTGTTATGAATTTATCATAGAGAGTACGGCAGATGTCAGGAGAGCAGTTTCCAAAGCCGTAGCCCGTGCAGACGGGATAATACTTTTAATGCAGCCCGAGGGACGTTCATTGGAAGAAACATTCTTGAATATCATTTCGGGAAATGAGGAGGGATAATATGTTTGCGATATTAAAGAGAGAGCTTTCATCATATTTCAGTTCGCCTGTCGGATATGTGGTGACAGCGGTGTTTATGAGTTTCAGCGGATTTTTCTTTTACGTTCAGTGTCTTAATGCAGGCACGTCAAGTATGTATTCTGTATTCCAGAGTATGTTTTTTATCGTGCTGTTTGTGATACCGCTGATAACCATGAGATTGTTTTGTGAGGACAGAAAATACAAGACCGACCAGGCACTTTTAACAGCACCTGTAAGCATTCCTGCAATCGTGATTGCAAAATATCTTTCTGCATTGACAATGCTTTTAATATGCCTTTCGTCATATATCATAGAGGGACTTGCATTGACTTTTATATCATCACCCGATTGGAGTGTTATATTTGGAAACGTTCTTGCAATGGTGATGATGGGTTCTGCATTTATTGCAATAGGCTTGTTTATATCCTCTTTGACGGAAAATATAGTAATTGCCGCCATAGGTTCATTTGCGGTAAATGTCATTATAAGCATGATAGATTCCATATCGTCAACGGTGACAGTGCCGTTTTTCAAAAATATACTTGACTATCTGTCTTTCCAGTCGAAATACAGTAATTTTGCATTGGGGATAGTGTCACTTTCAGACATAGTATTTTTTATAAGCATAGCGGCAATGTTTCTTTTATTTACCGAGAGGGTAATTGAAAGAAGAAGATGGGCATGAAAGGGGAAAAATCAAAAATGGAAAAATCTCCAAAAAAGCCTTTGGGCAGAAAAGCAAAAAAGACAATTATTTCAGTTGTCATAACGGTACTTTCACTGGTGGTGATTATACTTTTAAATATAATAGCGTCAGCCCTTACGGAAAAGTATAGTATATTTACGGCTGATATAACTTCAATGCAAGCATTTGAATTGACGGAACAGTCCAGACAAATAGCCGAGAATGTCGGAAAGAATGTAAAGATAACATTTTTGTCGGAGAAAAGGGATTATGAAAACCGTGACCCGTACTGTAAGCAGACTTCTGTAATAGCAAATGAAATGGCGAAAGTTTCAAATGGAAAGATAAGTGTAGAGTATGTTGACATTGTGACAAATCCGACAGCGGCAAGCATATACGGAGATACAAGCATTACTGCAAATGATATTGCGGTAAGCTGCGGAGATAAAATAAAGATACTGAAAGTAAGTGATTTGTTTACATTCGAGATATATTCGGCAGAGTATCAATATATATCTTCATCACAGTCGGAACAAGTGATAGATAATGCCATAGTGACTGTTACAAGTGACACTATAACAAGAGTTGCAATCGTATCCGATAATTCATCAAAGGACTATGAATATTTTGTCAGGACACTTGAGGAAAACAATTATGAAGTAACGGAAATATCGCTTGAAGATGACGAGATAGAAAGTGATATTCAGATGATAATTATATATGAGCCCGAAAAGGATTTCACGGAAAATGCACTTCTGAAACTGGAAAACTTTCTTGTCAATAACGAGAGCTTTGGAAAGAATTTAATATACGTTCCCGACATAGACGGAAATACACATCAAAAGCTT
>ONIF01000462.1 GCA_900317795.1 uncultured Eubacteriales bacterium
AAAAAAAATTGACTTTTTTACTTTTTATTCTTTAAAACGTCTTGAAATCACTTGACAATTATGATAAAATTATTTATAATTTGAGATTATAATTAGCAGTTATATAAAAACAGACTTTACAATTTGGAGTGTTAAGTAATAATTTGGGGAATTTTCACTTGATGGTTTTGTCTGTTTAAAAAAAAGGTTAGGAGAGAAAAAAGTGAAAAGGGTTTTGGGGATAATAAAATCAATTTTGGTGTGGATATTTGTCATTTTTGCGGTATCCATGACCATATTTACGGTTATATCCGTAAATACTTTCAACAGGAATGACAGAAGTATATTGGGCTATAAAGCCTATATAGTAAATACCGACTCCATGAGCAAAACCGATTTTAAAGCAGGAGATTTGATACTTGTAAAGGAAACAGACCCCTCTACACTCAAAGCAGGAGATATTATTACATATATGTCGCAAAACTCCGAAAGCTTTGGTGAAACTATTACGCATAAAATAAGAAAGGTTACAACGGATTCAAGAGGAAATCCCGGTTTTATCACATACAGTACCACAACCGACCAAGATGATGACACAATAGTTACGTATATGTACGTGCTTGGAAAGTATGAGAAAACAATACCCGATATAGGAACGTTCTTTAACTTCATGAAAACCCCTCAAGGATATATATTATGCATATTTGTGCCGTTTATGCTGTTGATAATATATCAAGCTGTCAATTTTGTGATGGTATTCAGACGCTATAAAAGAGAACAGCTTGAAGAACTGAATGCCGAAAAAGAACGCATTGAAACCGAAAGAGAACAGAATGCACAAATGATGGAGGAGCTTCGTGCACTCAAACAACAGCTTGAAAGCAAGGTTGTTTCCGAAAATAAAGAGGAAAAGTCTGAGGAGGCAAAAAATGAAACAAAAGCTTAAAAAAATCTGGAATATAGTATCAACTGTACTTGTTGTGATAGTAGTGCTTTGTGCAGTGTTTCTCATGGGTTCGAGAATAGTCGGATACAGGGTTTTTAATGTACTTACGGGAAGTATGAGACCGCAATACAATGAGGGCGATTTGATATATGTCAAAGAAGTGCCACCCGAAGAGATAAAAATAGGCGACCCTATCACCTTTGTACTTAATGAAAATCTGATTGTGGCAACTCACAGAGTTGTGGATATAGACTATGAAACATCTCATTTCTATACAAAGGGCGATGCCAATGATATAGTAGATGCCCCCGTACATTTCAAAAATGTCATAGGCGTTCCGCAGTTCTCTATACCAAAACTCGGCTATGTGTCCGATTTTATACAGAATCCGCCCGGAATGTATATCACTGTCGGTGCGGGAGTGATACTCATCATTATAGTATTTGTGCCCGATATGATAAAGGGCAGAAAGAAAAAAGAAGAACCTGCCGAAAAAACAAGTGAAACTTCCGAAAAAAGTGCAGAATAAAACAATACTTTCAATCCGCTGACTACCTTAACGGATATGAAATAAATTAAAAGGACAAATATTTTTTCTTGAGGGGGAATGGAAAGAAAAATTTCTCTATTGGCGGACAATAAAAAAATCCGAATACACCATAAAAAAATGTCCTTTGGTGTTAGTTGGTGCTGACTTTAAAGCATTTTCGGGGCAAAAAAATTATTTTCAGAAAGGAGAATGCCGCTTAAAAAATTAATTGGCGGCAGAATGTTGAAGATGAAAGTTACAAAGAAAAAGGTGCTCACAGCAGCACTTGCAGTCGGACTTGTTGCAACCATATCCGCAGGAACTATCGCATGGTTCAGCGATACCGACGAAGTGACCAACACGTTTAAAATTGCGGATTCGGAAGATGATAAACCCGATGATAAGGAAGATACTCCCGAAGGTGACGGAGATGACGACGGTTATGAATATGAGAATATACTTCCCGGTGACCAGCTCAAAAAAGAGCCTTATGCCATCAATACAGGTATCCATTCTCAGTATGTAAGAGCTATCGTTACCGTAGGCGATGCGGCTGCATGGAGAGCTGTCCTCAGCGACAATAACGGTATTATCTCCTCAAATAAGATTTTCGGTGGAATCGACACGGTCAATTGGCTTGAATGGGCTGATTTGGAAACATATGATACAGATGCAGACACCATAACTTATGTATTCTATTATCAGAAGATACTTGAACCGGGCGATACAACAGAGAAAATTTTTAAAACAGTTAATGTCCCCGAAGAAATGGAAAAAGATGATATTGTACTTTTCGGTGATAATAAGTTTGACATCAAAGTAAAGGCACAGGCTGTACAGACAGAAAATATCGGCAGCAATGCACTGGAAGCTTTTAAAAATGCAAAAGTTACCATCACTGACTGATAAAAGGAGGACTGAACTATGACACAGACTAAAACAAGCAAAAGAGCATTGCTTACAAGTGCATTGTCACTGCT
>ONIF01000008.1 GCA_900317795.1 uncultured Eubacteriales bacterium
CTCCTGCATTCATTAAAACAGCGTTTCTCTTAAAGCACTTTTCGCCTTTGAGGATACTTTTTGTAATTTCGGCATTTTCGGCAGGCGTACCGCCTTTTAAATCGTCTTTTGTACAGCGTTCAAAACCGAAATCTTCAGGCTTTACGGTGTAGGACTTAAACCAGCCGTCTTTTATTTCACAAATTTTTGTGGGAGAGGAAAGCGATATTTCATCAAGCTTGTCCATGCCGTAAACAACCATTCCTCTTTTAACACCAAGTTCAATAAGCACTTGTGCAAGAGGTTCTACAAGGTATTCGTCATAAACGCCGAGTAACTGCATAGATGGTGATGACGGATTTGTGAGAGGTCCGAGAATGTTGAAAACCGTTCTGAAACCGAGTTCACGGCGGATTGCACCGACATATTTCATCGAAGTGTGGTATTTCTGAGCGAAGAAGAAACACATTCCGACTTTATTAAGGAGTTCAATGCATTTTTCGGGGGACTGTTCGATATTAACGCCGAGGGCTTCAAGACAATTAAAGCTGTGTGCATTGTCACCGCCCGTGCCGACTATCTCCAAAACGTCCATGCCTGTTTCCACTTTCGTTGCATGGTCACGCATAGCCGTCGCACAGCCTGCAATTTCGGCAGTTGTTTCGGCTTTGGCACTCTTTGTGGAGAGGGCGGCAAGAAATGCCGCATTCTGTGTAGGAGTGGTTTCTCCGCTCATTATCTCATTCATGACGGTATAAGCCTCGTCATAAGTTAAGTCACCTTTGTTTACGATTTTTGCAATAGCCTCTTTAATCATTTTAAAATCTTCCTTTCTCTTTTTATAAGTTGATAAAGTTTTCAAGCATTTTACTGCCTTCGGGAGTCATGATGGATTCGGGGTGAAACTGCACTCCGAATATATTATATTCTTTATGCTGAACAGCCATGATTTCACCGTCATCTGTAACGGCAGTTATTTTCAAACAGTCGGGCATGGTTGATTTCTCTGCCGAAAGAGAATGGTAACGTGCAACGGGGGAATTTTTACTGCAATTTTTAAAAAGCGGAGAATTTGTATCAAGAGTGGCAAGGGACTGTTTGCCGTGCATAAGTTGTTTGGCATAAGTGATTTCTGCACCGAATGCCGAACATATCGCTTGATGTCCCAAGCAAACGCCTAAAATGGAGAAGTCTTTTCCCGATTCTTTTACAACGTCAATAATAATTCCTGCATTTTCCGGTCTGCCCGGACCGGGTGAAATAATGATTTTATCGGGGGAGAGAGCTTTTATTTCCTCAATGGAAAGTTCATCATTTCTGATTACTTTTATATCGGGGTTAATACTTCCGATAAGCTGATAAAGATTGTAAGAAAAGCTGTCGTAATTGTCGATAAGAAGTATCATAACAAATCCTCCTGTGAAAGTTCAAGGGCTTTTACAACGGCTTTTGCCTTGTTAATGCACTCTGTATATTCTTTTTCGGGTTCGGAGTCTGCAACAATTCCTGCACCGCTTCTGATAAAGACTTTGCCGTTTTTCTTGTAGGCAATTCTGATAGCTATACAGGTATCCATATTTCCCGTGAAGTCAATATAACCGATAGCACCGCCATAAATGCCACGCTTGTTATTTTCAAGTTCGCCTATGAGCTGGCAGGCTCTTATTTTGGGAGCACCCGAAAGAGTTCCTGCAGGAAGTACAGCCTCTATTGCGTCAAAAGCATCTTTATCTTCACGGATAACTCCACGAACAGTTGAGCCGATATGCATAACGTGCGAATATCTTTCTATGGAATGGAGTTTTTCCACTTCGACAGTGCCGAATTGACTGATTTTTCCTAAATCATTCCTGCCCAAATCCACAAGCATATTATGTTCGGCAAGTTCCTTTTCATCGGAGAGGAGTTCTTTTTCAAGCAGTTTATCCTGTTCATCGGTTTTACCTCTGGGGCGAGTGCCTGCCAACGGAAATGTATGGAGAATGCCGTTTTCCAATTTAACGAGAGTTTCGGGTGACGCTCCCGCAACTTCCACATCTGTACCCGAAAAGTAAAACATATATGGTGAGGGGTTAATGGTTCTCAAAACACGGTATGTATTGAAAAGACTGCCCTCAAAATCAGCGGAAAGCCTGTTGGAAAGGACTATCTGAAAAATATCGCCCTCACGGATATGCTTTTTAGCCTTTTCGACCATAGAGCAGAACTGCTCTTTATTGAAATAAGGCTTGACTTCTCCCAAAAGCCTGCCCGATTTTTCATTGAGTTTTTCACCGCTGTGAAGAAGTCGGGAAAGATTTTCTAATTCATTGACGGCTTTATTGTATTCCGTTTCATAGTCCTCAAGATGTATATTGGCGATAAGTATAATTTTCTGTTTGACGCTGTCAAAGGCAATGACTTTATCAAAAAGCATTAAATCAACATCTTTGAAAGCCTCGTTATTTTCGGTTTCACGCTTTGCGGAGGGTTCGCTGTATGTGATATAGTCGTATGAAAAATATCCCACAAGACCGCCCGTAAATGACGGGAGATAGTCAAATCTCGGACTTTTATAGTTTTGGAGTATCTGACGGAGATATTGTGACGGATTATTTGTTTTGAGTGTAATGTCGCCCAAATTCAAAACATCGTCTATGCAGTTGATTTCCATTTTAGGCTCAAAGCCTATAAAAGTATATCTGCCCCATTTTTCATCAGCTTGAGCGGATTCAAGCAGAAAACAATGTGAGGAGATTTTTTTGAGTATTCTCACAACTTCAATAGGTGTCGTAAAGTCCGAAAGCATTTCACAGCTTACGGGAAGAACGTTATAATTTTTTTCATCAGCAATTTTTTTCACTTCGTCAAGTGACGGCATAAATTTCATTTCTTTCACCCTTTCGATTTTTGCCGGTAAACGTCACTGAAAATTTCCTTTTGTCATTCTGAGGAACGAAGTGACGAAGAATCTTTTAAAGATTCCTCGTTTCGCTCGGAATGACATAGGGCAATTTATTTTGTCGTTTAATAGCAAATAAAAAACGCCCTCAACAGAATACACTTCTGTTAAGGACGAATAAAATGCTGTTTTATCCGTGTTGCCACCTTAATTCACGGGGGTTGCCCCATGCACTCGACAGGATACCACCATATCCCCGACAACTAACGTATGTCCCCACGTCATAGAATACTCGGATAAACATATCCTTTGACTATGCCCTCAGCGGTCCATTTGACAGCCTGTTTCATACCCGACTTTCAGCAACACGGGCTCTCTGTAAAGTCATAACTGCCGTTATCTCCGCCTCAACGGTTTGATATTTACTTATGGGAATTATATCATTACTTAAAGAGATTGTCAATACTTAATATTAAAAATCACCAATCGGATTTTTTGGATTATGTTTGAAAAAGCGGTAACTGAAAGCTGTTAATAAAATATGAATTTTTGATTAACTTTGAAAGAATTTGCTCGACTTTGGGAAAATGGGTGTTATAATTGAATTGTGAGATGAATTTCAATGCTTACGCATGGGAGGGTAGAATATGATTTATACACTGACGCTCAACCCGTCTGTTGATTATGTAGTACATCTTGATAAATTTGTCAGCGGAATAACCAACCGTACAACAAGTGAAGAATACTATATAGGCGGTAAGGGGATAAATGTTTCATGCATTCTGTCGGAGCTTGGCATAAAAAGCACGGCTCTGGGATTTACGGCAGGCTTTACGGGTGACGCAATCGAAAAGGGCTTGCAGGAACAGGGAATATGTGCGGAGTTTATCAGACTTAAAAACGGTATCTCACGCATAAACATAAAAGTCAAGGCGGATAAAGAGAGTGAGATAAACTGTCAGGGACCGCATATTGAACAAGACGAGTTTGAAAAACTGCTTTCCTTGACTGACGAAATAAAAGACGGTGATACAATCGTACTTGCAGGAAGTATTCCGAAAACCGTTGCAGATGATACTTATGAAAGAATATTGAAAAGGCTGAAAGATAAAAATATAAGAATAGTCGTTGACGCAACAAAAAAACTGCTTGTCAACTGCCTGAAATACAAGCCGTTTTTGATAAAGCCGAATAAACAGGAAATTTCGGAGATATTTTCCGCAAAAATCGAGAGTGAGGAAGATATCAAATCCTATGCAAAAGAACTCAGAAAAATGGGTGCAAGAAACGTGATTGTATCACTTGGGGGAGAGGGTGCAATACTTTTTGCGGAGAATGGAAACATCTATAAAGCAGGCATTGTAAAAGACAAAGTGCGTAATACAGTCGGTTCGGGCGATTCCATGGTAGCGGGATTTATTGCAGGCTATGAAAAAACAGGTGATTATGCTTATGCATTGAAACTCGGCACGGCTTGCGGAAATGCAACGGCATTTTCATCGGGGCTTGCAAAGAGAGAAAAAATTGATGAAGTATTTTTAAAAATCTGCAATCCCGAACAACTGTTTTAATTTTTAAAGGAGAGTGTGATTATGGTATCAAAATTTTTAACGGTTACGAATGCACAAGGATTTCATATGAGGGTGGCAGGAACGTTTGTGTCGGCTATGGAAAAATATCCCTGTAAAGTGACGATAAAATTCAAAGGTAACGAATACAATGCAAAGAGTGTTTTCGATTTGATGACCGCCTGCACGAAATGCGGAAGTGAAATCGAGTTAATATGCGACGGTGAACAGGAAAATGAAGCACTTGCAGAGGGTGCAAAGATGATTGAGGACGGATTCGGTGAATAATTCATAATTCAGAATGCATAATGCATAATTGTGTGTGTTCAAAAAAGTTCTGAAATCGAGGGGATTTCGGGACTTTTTATATTTATGTTCAAAGGTTGATTTTTTGGTCAAATCCTGTTATTATAGTAAACGACAAAATAAATTGCTCCATGTCATTCCGAGCAAAGCGAGGAATCTTTGAAAGCTTCTTCGTCACTTCGTTCCTCAGAATGACAAAAGGAAATTTTCAGTGACGTTTACTATATTTTGTGTATGAGATGAAAGGGGGAGTTCAAAATTGACTTTCAATAAGAAGATGAATATTAAAATATGGCTGTCGGTGGGATTGGTGACGCTGATGTTTTTTCTGGCGGAGATACTGGGGGAAAAAGAGATGATTTTCCCCGAAACAGCGGCATTGGTAATAGGTGCATGGGTATCGCCAAAGCACGTATGGCGTACAAACCGTGAAAAAATGCTGTTATTTATGTCAATAGCGGCAGGTGCGGGATATTACATATCGGCATATATCGAAGATGCACCGATGTATTTGAAAATCGTTGTGGGAATGCTTGTATGCATGGCACTTGTGTTAATATCGCAGACGACTATGCTGCCGTTAATATCAGCGTGTATATTGCCGATACTGACGGAAGTGAATAATATCATTTATCCCATTTCGGTGATTATTCTAACGACAGCGGTCATATCCGTGCAGATTTTGCTTGAAAAGAAAAAATTAAAAAAAGTGTATAAATACAAGCCGATATTTTATGACGTGGGTTTGGAAATAAAAAGGTGGGTATTTATTATAATCGTGATGGCGGTAATGACGGGATTGGCATTGTGGCTTGATTTGAAGTTTATTATTGCACCGCCTTTGATAGTGGCATTTTGTGAGTTTACGTATAAGAAAAGCAGTGTGAGAAAAATACCTGTACCCATACTTATCATGCTGTCGCTGTCGGCATTTTTGGGGGCATTTACAAGACTTCTGTTATGCACGGCTTTGCATTTGCCTTTGACGGTGGCGGTGATAGGGGTAATCACTTTGGTGCTTTATGCAATGAAAATGATAAAAGTATATTTTCCGCCTGTCGGGGCGATAGCACTTCTGCCTTTTATCATAAGTGAAGATGAGTTGTATTTTTACCCTGTGGAAGTCATGCTTGGGGGAATAGTGTTTGTTGTATTGGCAATGGTGTTCGGAAATCTTGTAAAAACCACGCCCCTGCCCGAAAAGAAAGCGGAACAGGGGGAAGCAAAATGAAATATTGTTATGAATGCGGTGAAAAGCTGACGGAAAGAGAACTGGAAAATGAGGGAACAGTGCCGTACTGTGAGAAGTGCGGGGAATACAGATTTCCGATATTTTCAACGGCTGTGAGTATGATAGTTGAAAATCCCGATAAGACAAAAATTCTTCTCATACAGCAGTACGGCAGAAAAAATAATATTCTTGTTGCAGGGTATGTGAATAAAGGAGAGAATGCGGAAAATGCGGTTGTGCGTGAAGTCATGGAAGAAACAGGGCTGAAAGTGGTTGACATGAGTTTTAATAAAAGTGAGTATTTTGAAAAGACAAATACATTGATGCTGAATTATTCATGCAGGGTGGAAAATGAAAGTTTGGCACACCTGAATACAGGGGAAGTTGACAAAGCACAATGGTTTACGCATGAACAGGCTTGTGAAAATATAAAGCCCGACAGCCTTGCGAAAAAATTTCTTTTTCATTATCTGGGAAAGTGAAAATCACGGTCAGACATATTATACAGCCTGACCGTGATTTTTTTATCATGTATCACTGATAGAAAGGAGAGTTCTTATTCTCTCTGCATTTCCCGAAAGGTATAAATAACCGAAAAGTGCTTCAAGCCCCGTTGCATAGTGGTATTCCCGAGTACGTTTATGTGCATGGGAGGTATGGGCATTTCTGCCCCGTCTGAAAATGTCCGTTTCTTCTTCTGTGAGAAACGGCTCTATTTTTTGGAATAACTCTGCCTGTGCCTCACATCTTACACGCTCGACTTTTAATTGATTGAGTTCCTTAACAGGTCTGTTGGCACTGCACACTATTTCCTCACGGACAAATAAATCATATACACCGTCACCGATAAATGCAAGGGTGAGAGGGCTTAATTGTTTGGGGTCGCATTCATATTCCGTCAATCGCATATATTTTTACTCCACAAACTCAAATTCAACATCATACATACTGACCGTATCGCCCTCGTTAATGCCTGCATCTTTAAGGGCATCTATCACTCCCGAATTGATAAGGACTCTTTGGAAGTACTGCAAAGACTCGGAGTCGTCAAAGTTCACTCCCCTGAGCACTCTCAAAAGCCATTCAGCCTCTACAAAGTATATATCATCATTTTTGGTTATCTTTACAGACTGTTTTTGAATTTCATCTTCGGGGATTACGGGGGGCTGTTCGGGTTCATATCTGACTACGGGAGGGAGTTTTGAAAGCTGTTCCTGTATTTCTTTCAAAAGAGGCTCTGTTTCATAGTTGATAGCCGCCATTATCGGAAAGAATTTGTATCCTTTGCTTTCGACATAGTTTTTGAAGTCCTCAACAACTTCGTCATCTGTAAGGTCGCATTTATTGCCTGCCACAATCATAGGTCTTTTGGCAAGTTCGGGGTTGAATTTTTCAAGCTCGGAATTGATAGTTTCAAAGTCTTGTTTCGGGTCACGCCCCTCACTGCCCGAAACGTCAACCATGTGAACGAGAAGTCTGCACCTTTCAACGTGACGCAGAAATTGATGTCCCAGTCCCAAGCCCTCATGAGCACCCTCTATCAGTCCGGGAATGTCTGCCATGACAAAAGAACTTTCATTCATTTTAACAACTCCCAAAACGGGGGTTATGGTTGTAAAGTGATAGTTGGCAATAATAGGCTTTGCCTCGCTGACAACGGATATAAAAGTAGATTTGCCGACGTTTGGGAAACCCACTATTCCCACATCTGCAAGAAGTTTCAATTCAAGCTGTACTTCAAAGCTTTCACCCGGCATACCTGCCTTTGCAAAACGTGGAGTTTGTCTTGTGGGGGTGGCAAAATGGGTATTGCCCCAGCCGCCTTTTCCGCCTTTTGCAACGGTAACGGGTTCACTGTCGGATATATCCGCCAATATTCTGCCCGTCTGATATTCTTTTACAACTGTTCCAAGCGGTACTTTTATGATTAAATCGGGAGCTTTTTTGCCGTTGCACCTGCCGCCCCTGCCGTTTTCGCCTTTTTGGGCGGTATATTTTCTTTTATATCGGAAATCGGCAAGCGTGGATAAATTGGTATCTGCAATAAATACGATGTTTCCTCCACGTCCGCCATCGCCCCCGTCGGGACCGCCCGACGCAACATATTTTTCTCTGTGAAAAGCAACCGCACCGTCACCGCCATCGCCTGCTTTTATCAATATTTTCGCTGTATCTACAAACATATAAAAAATCCTCCTTTTTATGCAAGCCTGTAAACTTTGTAAGTTCTTCCGAACATCTCGTGAATGCCTATATATTCAAAGTTTTTGGTTATGGAAAGGTTTTTGTAAAAAGACACTATTTTATCATCAAAATCCTTTTCATAAATTTTAGTGTCGGTTAATTTTTTGGTTTTGGTGTCGTAATGGTCAATGTAATAAAAAGGTTCAAGAGGGTTATCGTCATCAAAATAGGAGTATGCAGGGATATTGAGAAGCAAATAAACAGGCTTGTCTGTTTCAAGGCTTTCAAGCCGTTCTTTATAGTCCTCCTGACCGCCTATGTATGTCACAAAGACCTTGTCTGCATCATAGATGTCCGCAGGCAGATAGTCCATCATCCACATTTCCGAGTATTCCGCAGCGGTAAAAATGCATTCCGCATTGTTTGTCATATCCCTGATATTTTCTATATATACTCCATTGGAAAATGTATAATGCGTGATAAATGCAGAAAACCTTATAAAAGTTATAAAAATCATAATCACTGCAAAAATCTGTTTTTTATATTTTGCCCATGAGAAAATAAAATACACTGTCAAAGCGATAAAGAGTGCTGCCAGAGGATATATGATAAACAGGTATCTGTCAACATACAGCATAGTCATAAATACAACGGTGTATGACGTAAGTGCCATGATTGTAACTATGCCTGTAAGAATGACCCATGAGATAAAATTGATATTTTTAATTCTGCCCCATATTGACGGCAGGATATTTCCGAAATTGATGTTTTTGATTTTGGCAGGAAAGGACTTTATTTTTTTGACAAGATTTTTAACAAAGCTTTTATCTCTGAAAAGATAGAGTACGGGCAATGAAAGGATTATGACGGAAACGGCTATCGAGGTGAGAGTTGGTATCCAGAAAATAAGTCCTGCTTCCGTGACGGGAAAGAGTGCATCAAGCAAATATCTGATACAAAGGTAGAATTGTTTAAAAAACGGGGTTTGTGTATGTCCCGTTTCCGAAAGCATATTGGGGATATAGGCAGGATATATGACTGCCGCAGCGGCAACCGAACCCAAAAGCGAAAAACCGTATGCCAAAAATACTTTGAATTTTCTTTTGCATAAATATCTTATACAGAACATCACAGCGGTGACAAATGCGACAAACAAAAATAAATATTGTGTCAATGCACCGCATATTGTAATGATAATAATGGGGATAAGCTGTTTGAAAAGCGGTTTGTCGTCGGCTGCAATAAGCTTTGAATGGAGATAGAAAAATATAACTGTCCACATGGAAAGCATACAATACATTCTGATAAAAATCGTCAGGTCAGCTGCCGCTGACGAAAATCCCCAGAATATGCACACTATCAGTGCAAGGTATTTTGATTTGAGCAAATTTTTTGACAGCTTATACAAAAATATCTGAGTGACGATAAAGCATATAAAATTGACTGCATAGCCGAATATAAATGAGAAAGTGTCGGGGAAAAATGAGCATACGGTGTGCAGCACGGCATAATACAGGGGCGGGTGTCTGTCCATGGACTGATTATACCATACCGAATCATATCGGAACTGCTCGCCCTTTTGAACGGTCACATAATTTCTTATCACATCGCCCGAAATCCAGTGATTTAGGTTATGTTCATGTTTTTCGCCTAATACCGACCTTACCCTGTCGGTATCGAGATACGGCTCATAAAAGCTGTTGGCAAGACCGTAGCTGAATATTTCGTCGGAGTGACAGCTTTTCTTTTCATTGACAATAATCCTTGTGATATTGGCAAGCTGTAAAATAATCAGGAGTGCCAGCAGAACAGGCATAAAATATTTTTTATCGGTAATTTTCAAAATTTTATCTTTCATACGAAAACCTCTGTCAACAAAAAAGAGCCTCGACTTACGCCGAAGCTCTCTCCAATTCAAAATTACTCAGCAGCGTACACAGAAACCTGCTTGCGGTCACGTCCCAGACGCTCAAACTTTACTTTACCGTCAATGAGGGCAAAGAGAGAGTCATCTGAACCACGTCCCACGTTGTTGCCGGGGTGGATATGAGTTCCACGCTGTTTTACAAGGATATTTCCTGCAAGAACAAACTGACCGTCTGCACGTTTTGCACCAAGACGCTTGGACTCTGAATCACGACCGTTTTTTGTAGAGCCACCGCCCTTTTTGTGAGCGAACAACTGTATATTGATTTTCAGCATTTTATATTACACCTCCGTAAAAATCACTTTCAAATATTTCGGGTACTGTTCACGTGTATTCATCAAATGAAGCTTGAAACCCGAAAGAATGTCACAGCACCTGTCTGCATCTTTATCGGAAATCATTAAGTACATATCCCCGTCATCGGCACTTGCCTGTGCGTCTGCACATATTATATCCGTAACGGTATTGGCTGTCATATAGGCGGCTGAGGAAACGAATGCACAAAGCACATCTTTTCCATATTCCTCCATGCCCGAATGACCTGTAAGATGAAATCCGACAATTTTTTTTTCCTTAACAAACAATTCTGCTTTTATCATGCCTCGATTGACTGAATTTCAACCTTTGTATAGAACTGTCTGTGTCCCATTTTTCTTTTTTCGCTCTTTTTGGGCTTGTAAGTAAATACAGTAATCTTCTTGCCCTTGGCAGTCTTGATAACCTTGCCTGTAACCTTAGCACCCTCTGCGTCGGAACCGAATTTAATTCCGTCATCTGTGCCTACTGCAAGCACTTTGAATTCAACGACTGCATCGTTTTCAGCTTCAAGCTTTTCAACATATACAACGTCACCGTTTGCTACTTTGTACTGTTTTCCGCCTGTTTCGATAATTGCGTACATTTCTTTGCACCTACCTGTCAATTCAAGCTCGCTGCCGTAGGCGTGACAAAACGTCATCTTCCAAAAAGCCCACAGTATGCGGCTCTCTTATCATAACATATCAAAAGCTTACTTGTCAAGCAATTTTTGTACAAAAAAAATCAGGGCAGGAAATATTTTTTTCCGCCCTGACGGATTCATTTTGGCAATCAGTCGTACTTCTCGAAAAATTCCATAAGCTTTGCAAAAGAACTTTCAGTCAGTTCGTCTGTCGAATTGTAGTGAAGCAAGAGGCTGCCCTCATCATCGGGGTCACGGAGATTTTCGGGCACGGTAAAATTAAGGCTTGCAAGGTACTCGTCCCAATGTGCGAGTTTCCAAACGTCCCTGTCGGAATTTCTCTTTATCATTCTCTGGTGGCAGACTTCGGGTTCTGTCACTATCCATATTACCGTCAATTTTGCACCGTAGCCTTTCAGCTTTTCACGCAAATCGGCTATATATTTATCATCTCTTATTTCCTGAGTGAACGGTGCATTGACCATTACGATATTTTCGTATTTCAATGCTTCAAACGCAAGATCCATTATTACGTCATATTCGGGATTGCGGACATACTTTTGAAAAAACTCCGAACTTCTGTTATAAGGTTCATTTGCTACTTCAAATATTTTCTTTGAAAGGGGTATGAGAGTATCTTTATCAAGATAGACAATATGTTTTATCTCGGTTGCAAGTCTTTTTGAAAGCTTAGTCTTTCCGCAGGCGGGCGGTGATGTCACAAATACCATTCTTTTTTCCATTAGTTAAAACTCCCTTAATTAAAATCATATCCGCTTTCACGGACATAAAACACTATTTAAATATCTCTCTGATATATAATAACATATCCATACAAAAAAATCCATATATTTTATAAAAAAAATTTATCTTGTCTGTAAGCTGATATGTGCGGTAATTGCTCATTGCTCATTGCTAATTGCTAATTGTTCAGTCGGCATTGGCTTTTGCAATTTCGTCTATTTTGTCGGCAATACGCAAAAATGCATCTGTCACTATGGGGTCGAATTTTTTTCCACGCTGTTCTTTGATGTTTTCAAACACCTCTGAGGTAGGCATAGCGGCTTTATAAACTCTTTTTGCGGAGAGTGCGTCAAAGTAATCTGCGATTGTCATTATTCTTGCACACAGGGGGATTTGTTCGCCCTCTATTCCATAGGGATAGCCCGAACCGTCCCAGCTTTCATGATGATACAGAGCCACGCTTTTAGCGACTTTCAAAAACTCCTCATCTTCTATATCGGACATAGACTGTTCTATAATTTTTTTTCCGTTGACGGTATGATTTTTGATTGCTTCAAATTCTTCTTTTGTCAGTCTGCCGGGTTTTTGTAGGATTGCATCGGGAACGGTTATTTTTCCTATATCATGCAGAGGTGCGGAAAATACCGTATCATGCATATATCTTTCCGTCAGTATGTCATTATAATCTCCGTGACGTTTCAGCTCGTCTATCAGGGCGGCAACATACTCACTTGTTCTTTTAACGTGCTTTCCCGTACTGCCGTCACGAGCCTCTATGATATTGGCAAAACTTATAATTATCTGGTGCTGCATATTTTCGATTGCTCTTATCTTTTCATCTACACTTATATCAAGTTCACTTCTTTTGCTGTCAACAGAGGAAAATATTCTTGCCGTGTATATTGCCGTGACTATGAAGCTAAGCGTTACATTCACTATCAGCAGACCTACATTCACTCCGTAGGGCAAGACATACAATGGATTTTTATTATTATAGAATATCACGAGATAGAGGAATGTCACACACGCTATAAATATGATGATGTTTCTTACATACTTCATGAGTTTTCCTTTATTTCCGATAAGTGCCGTCATAAATATAAGCGGTATCATTAAGTACTGAAAGCCCGACTGCAAGCCGAAAAGACTGACGCTGCATATCTGATGTAAAAACAGTTCAAAGCAAGTTAATAATATACAAGGCAGCCATGAGCCTTTGAAATATTTCAGCATGATGACAAAGACGGCATATAATATTACGCCTATCATGTCAAACGTCTGCATGGTAGTTATGCCGAAGTATGTAAACACAAGCATATATATTGTGTGCAGTACAAGGCATATCAGAAAAAACATATTCAGCGGTGCGGTAAATGACGCAAATGCCGCATAGTCTTTATCATCGTTATATGCAGGTGTGCCAACAAAAAAATTGATAAGCTTATTTTTTTTATCTTCATTCATATATCAAACACATCTTTCTTATTTCAAATTCATAGTAGTATTATAATATATTTTTTCAAACTTCGCAATATATTTTTATAATATATACATATATTTTTTACAAAAGGGGCTTTTGTATGTATATTTCACTAAAATTAAATAAGCTGCTTATGCTTTCGCTTTTGGGAGCAGTCATGCTTTCCGTAATATGCACGGCTGTTTTTCAAACAACCACACCTGTTTCCATGCAGGCACAACCCGTTAAACTTGCTGTAATTATGTATCACGGATTGATTGACGACACCTCCAAACAAAACCAATATTTTATTGATACAAAATATTTTGAGGAGGACTTGAAATATATCACTTCAAAGGGCTATCGCACGATTTTTGCAAGTGACTTGACAGATTATTTTGAAAAAGGCACTCCCTTGCCCGAAAATCCCATAATGCTTACATTTGACGACGGTTATTATAATAATTATGCATTTGCCTTTCCGCTTCTAAAAAAATACAACTGCAAAGCTGTCATCTCTCCGATAGGCATTGCAGCCGACCAAGCCGAAAATGATACAAAACAAAATACTTTTTATTCCCAGTGCAAATGGAGTCAGCTGAAAGAAATGCAGGATTCGGGGCTTGTTGAAATTCAAAATCATACTTATAATTTACATCACATAGACAACGGCAGAAGCGGTGCAAAAAACAATCCCGATGAAGATTTTAACGCATATAAAGCCATGCTTACGGCAGACCTTGAACAATTCAATACCCGTATGTATGACGAACTCGGCACTTATCCCAATTCCATTGTATTTCCTTTCGGCTCGTTTTCAAGCGATACGCTTACAATCGTCAAAGAAATGAATTTCAAAGCCGCCTTTGACTGCGAGGAAAAGTTGAATTTCCTTTCCTCCAAAGATGACCTTTTCCGCATACACCGCTTTTTAAGACCAAACAATATGTCATCAAACAATTTCTTCGAGAATATCTATAAAGAGAGTGGAGTGTGAGGAGTGGAGAGTGGAGTGATTTGCCGTTCAACTCCACTCCCAACTCTCCACTCTTCACACTAAATAGGAGGTAATTTTTATGCCAAGCGTGTTTTTAAGTCCGTCAACTCAGGAATTCAACCCCTATATTGACGGCGGTAATGAAGAATATTACATGAATATTATTACAGATGCACTTATTCCGTATCTTGAAGCAAGCGGAATTGAATATGAAAGGAATGACCCTTCAAAGACTTTTGCCAATTCCGTGAGGCTTTCCAATCAAGGCAATTTTGACTTGCACCTTGCCCTGCATTCCAATGCCGCCCCGCCTGCCAATGCAGGGCAAGCGAGAGGTTCACAAGTTTATTACTATGCCGACAGCGTTCAAGGAAAACGTGCCGCCAATATCTTTGCAAACAATCTCAAAGAAATTTATCCCATTCCCTCGAAAGTCGAAACCGTTCCCACAAAAACGCTCGGTGAACTTAACCGCACAAAAGCCCCTGCGATTCTGATTGAATTGGCATACCACGACAATCCCGATGACGCTCAATGGATACGTGACAATATCGGCACGATTGCACAGAATTTAGCCGTGTCTGTAAGTGACTTTCTCGGCATAAAGGAAAATCAGCCCATGTCCATGAAAACAGGAGTTGTCACTACACAAAATTCCAATTTAAATCTCCGTGCAGAGCCGTCTGTCAATGCCCGTATTGTCGGCAGAATCCCAAACGGCTCAACGATTGCCATTCTTGGAAATGTCGATAATTGGTATCTGACAAAGTGGAACGGTGTTTCGGGATATGTTTCGGCAGAATATGTACAACTGAGATAAATTTTATTTGTGATATTCCGAAAATCTATTTACAAATCATAAAATTTATGGTATATTAAATAAAATATTATTCAAACGGAGGATTATTAAAATGAAAAAATTTGTCTGTTCAGTATGCGGCTATGTTTATGAGGGTACGGAAGCTCCCGAAAAATGCCCTGTCTGTAAGGCTCCCAAAGAGAAATTCAACGAACTCAAAGCTGATATGGCTTTTGCAACCGTTCATGCGGTAGGCGTTGCAAAGGACGCTGCAAAGACCGTTACACCCGAATATTATGAAGAACTCCATGCAGACCTCGTTGCCAACTTCAATGGTGAATGTTCGGAAGTAGGTATGTATCTTGCTATGGCAAGACAGGCTGACCGTGAGGGTTATCCCGAAATCGCTGCCGCTTTCACAAAGTACGCTTTTGAAGAAGCCGAACACGCTGCAAAATTTGCCGAACTGCTCGGTGAAGTTCTCACAGACAGCACTAAGAAAAATCTTCAGATGCGTGTAGAGGCTGAAACGGGTGCTTGTGCAGGTAAGTTTGAAATCGCCAAAAAAGCAAAAGCCAACAATCTTGACGCTATCCATGACACCGTTCACGAAATGGCAAAAGATGAAGCCCGTCACGGTGCAGGCTTTGCAGGACTTCTCAAAAGATATTTCGGTGAATAATCCGAACGTAAACAGGAATTTTTATCAGGCTCTCCGACTTTTTCGGTCGGAGGGCTTTTTTTGCAGGAAGAACTTCTCATTGCACATTGCTAATTGCTCATTGAAAAGGGGGGCTTTTTTTCCGCAAAAATATTGATTTACTGACAAAGTTGTGCTAATATTGAAATGTAATAACTTTGGAAAGGTGAGATAATTATGGAATGTAAGCACTGCGGTGCGGAAGTCGGAATGGAATATCGTTTATGCCCATACTGTAAGTCGGAAATGGATTATCCCAAACCCAATCAACAGCCCGTTATTATTCAAAATATTATTCAACAACCCATGAATACACAAGACTATAATAATTATAATCAAAACTACAATCAAGGATATAATCAAGGTTACAATCAGAATTATAATCAGCCCCCACAGCAGAATTATAATAACGGCTATCAAGCCCCTTATCAAAGTCAGCCGGCTCCCTATCAGAATAATAATTTTACCGGCAATGACAACAGTCTTGCACAGGTAAGCCCCAAAAGCAAGGTTGTTGCTCTTGTACTTGCCATTCTTCTCGGCTGGCTCGGCATACATAGATTTTATGCGGGAAGATATATTTCGGGTGCTGTCTATCTGTTTACATACGGTGTCTTTTACTGCGGATGGATATTGGATATAATCCTGATAATCACGGGTAAATTCAAGGATAAAGACGGCTTGCCGATACAAAAATAGGTCTTGTAATTTTTACGCTGATGTGTTATCATTGTAAACAGCTGTTGATGTGACCGCATTGATTCTGCGAAAGGCAGTTTTGATGCGGTTTTTTAAGTAAATTTATCAGGAGGATAGTTTTTATGCAGATTTCAGATGATATGATAAAGTACGTTGCAGAGCTTGCCAAACTCGAACTCTCCGACGAAAACAAGGAACAGGCTAAAAAAGATATGTCCGATATGCTGGAATATGTCAATACACTTAATGAACTTGATACTTCAAGCGTTGAACCTATGAGCCATTGTTTTCCTGTTTCCAACGTGCTGAGAGATGACGTTGTGACAAACAGTAATGACCGTGACAATATGCTTTTGAATGCCCCCGAAAAATCGGAGGACAGCTATATTGTCCCGAAAACTTTTTAAGGAGGTTTTTTTGTGTATTCTTCAAAGGAAATAAGAAGTTTTACAGCCGTTGAGCTCGGAAAGAAAATTGCAAATAAAGAGATAACTTCCGTTCAGGCAACCAATGCCTATCTTGAACAGATAGAAAATACCGAAAAAGATGTGAATGCCTATATCACCGTGATGAAAGAAAAGGCTTTGGAAAGAGCGGATTTCATAGATAAGAAAATTGCAGAGGGAGAAAACTGGTCAAATTTAATGGGCGTGCCTATGGCGATTAAAGACGTTCTCTGCATGAAAGATACGCTCACTTCATGCGGTTCAAAAATTCTCGGCAATTTCTACCCGACCTATACAAGCACCGCTGTTGAAAATCTTCTTAATGCAGGTATCGTTGTACTTGGAAAAACAAACATGGACGAATTTGCCATGGGAAGTACAACCGAATCTTCCTACTTTGGTGCAACCAAAAATCCATGGGATTTGAACAGAGTGCCTGGAGGTTCATCGGGCGGTTCGGCTGCGGCTGTTGCGGCAAATTCATGTGCAGCGGCTCTCGGTACGGATACAGGCGGTTCTATCCGTCAGCCTGCGTCATTCTGCGGCATTACGGGTATCAAGCCTACTTACGGCAGAGTTTCCCGTTACGGACAAATTGCCTACGGCTCATCTCTCGACCAGATAGGTCCTATGGCAAAGGATATTACCGACTGTGCGGCTATCCTTGAAATCATTTCGGGGCATGACTGCAAGGACTCCACCTCTGCCGACAGAAATGATACAGATTTTATGTCTGCCCTCGAAAACAATGTAAACGGCATGAAAATCGGCGTACCGAAAGATTATTTCCTTGACGGCATTGATGAAGATGTGAAAACAAGCGTTCTTTCAGCTGCCGAAAAATTCCGTGAACTCGGTGCGGAAGTCGAATATTTTGACTTAGGCATGGTAAAATATGCTATCCCTGCATATTACATCATTGCCTGTGCAGAGGCTTCATCAAACCTTGAAAGATTTGACGGTGTAAAATACGGTTACAGAACTCCTAAATTTACAGATTTGAACGATATGTATAAAAAGACACGTTCAGAGGGCTTCGGTGATGAAGTCAAGAGAAGAATAATGCTCGGCTCATTCGTGCTTTCATCGGGATATTTTGACGCTTACTATGTAAAGGCTTTGAGAGTAAAGGCACTTATCAAGCAGGCTTTTGACAAGGCTTTTGAAAAATATGATATAATTTTAAGCCCCGTTGCACCGACTACGGCTCTTAAAATAGGTGAATCTTTAAGCGATCCGATTAAAATGTATTTGGGAGATGTCTATACGGTTTCGATAAATCTCACGGGCATACCTGCGGTATCTCTGCCGTGCGGATATGATAAAAACGGCTTGCCGATAGGCTTACAGTTGATGGCACAAACGTTCAATGAAAAGACCGCCATTAAAACCGCTTATACTTTTGAACAAAGTTTCAAAGATAATTTAAGACATTCCCCTATGTATGAATGAGGTGATATATATGAGTAAAGAATATGAAGCCGTTATCGGTCTTGAAGTACACGTTGAACTCAATACAAAAACAAAAATTTTTTGCGGCTGTTCGACAGCTTTCGGTGGAAGTCCAAATATAAATGTATGCCCTGTATGTTCGGGAATGCCAGGCTCTCTGCCTGTACTCAACAGAGCCGTTGTTGATAAAGCTATTTCCATCGGTCTTGCGACTAACTGCAATATCACGAGAAACAGCAAGTTTGACAGAAAAAATTATTTCTATCCCGACAATCCCCAAAACTATCAGATTTCACAGCTTTACTATCCGATATGCCGTGACGGTAAAATTGAAATTGAAACAGACAACGGAAAGAAATTTATCCGTATCCATGAAATGCACATGGAAGAAGATGCGGGTAAGCTTATTCACAACAATTTTACAGGCGAAACGTATGTAGATTTCAACCGCTCGGGCGTACCGCTTGTTGAGATAGTTTCAGAACCCGATATGCGTTCAGCTGATGAAGTGCTTGCCTATCTTGACAAACTCCGTTTAACGATACAGTATTTAAATGCGTCAGACTGTAAATTAAATGAAGGCTCTATGCGTGTAGATGTGAATATGTCTTTGAGAGAGAAAGGCACGGAAAAATTCGGTACAAGAACGGAAACAAAGAATTTGAACTCTTTTAAAGCCATTAAAAGATGTATTGAAAACGAGTTTGAAAGACAGGCGGATATACTTGATGCAGGAGAAAAGGTCGTGCAGGAAACAAGACGCTGGGACGATGACAAGGGATATTCCTATACCATGCGTTCCAAGGAAGATGCACAGGATTACAGATATTTTCCCGACCCCGATTTAGTACCGCTTGTCATAGATGATGAATGGCTTGAAAGAATAAAGGCAAATCAACCCGAACTGCGTGACGAAAAAAAAGAGAGATATGCCCGTGAATACGGCATACCCGAATATGATATAGGACTTATCACGGAATATAAAGAGCTTGCGGAGATATTTGAAAGCGGAGTAAATGAGGGTGCAGACCCGAAAAAAGTTTCCAACTGGATAATAGGCGAAACACTCAGACTGGCAAAGGACTTTGACAAAGACCCTGCCGACATATCATTCAGCGGAAAAAATCTGGCATTGCTGATAAAAATGCTTGACGAAAAGAAAGTAAACAATACTATCGCAAAGCAGATTTTTGAACACGTTTTCACGGAGAACGTAAACCCCGTTGAATATGCCGAAAAGAATAATCTTGTTATCAAAACGGATACAGGTGCATTGGCTGAAACGGTCAAAAAGGCGATTGAAGCCAATCCGAAAGCC
>ONIF01000373.1 GCA_900317795.1 uncultured Eubacteriales bacterium
ATGCCCTGTTGCAATGTAGTCCATTCCAAGAATTTCGGCACGTTTCAAGAGGGCATTGAATTTGATAAACCTGTTGCAGTCAATGCAGGGGTTGGGCGTTTCACCGTTGATATACGCATTATTGAACCTGTCAATGACACACTCTTTAAATCTGTCACCGAAATTATAAACATAGTGGTCAAAACCGAGTTTATGAGCCACATAACGAGCGTCCTCGACATCATCAAGAGAACAGCAGGTCTTTTGACGGTCAAGCCGAATATCCTCGTTGGTAAACAATTTCATGGTAGCCCCTGTGACTTCATAATCATTCATCAAAACAGCTGCCGCAACGGAACTGTCAACACCACCGCTCATGGCAACCAATACTTTCTTTTTCATTGAAATTTCTCCTCAAAAATCAAACACGGCAAATTGACTCTGCTGTGTTTGGCTGAAATTATTTACCACGAGCGGAAACAATATTTGCCATCTCACCGACATTTTTCATAGAGGAAATTTCGCCCATCTTGAATTTCATCTTGAATTCTTTTTCAACTGCGGCAATAAGAGTGATGTGTTCAAGGCTGTCCCAATCTTCAATATCATTTGCGGTAGTTTTGGGGGTGACGGTGATACTGTCGTCATCAAAAACATCTCTGAAAACCTTGTTCAATCTTGCATAAATCATCTTGCTGTCCATAATTTTAATCTCCTTTTGAATTTGATTACATAAATTTTTTGCCTGCCGACCATGCACCGCCTACAATTTCACCAATTTCACGGTAACATTTGGCAACAGTATCAAACATAATCGGGTGAACTTTGGAAAGGTCAACTTTGCCGTCAGTAAGTACACTTTCATCAGCCTTCATGCCAACGATTTCAGCGACAACTCTTGTTTCACCAAATTCTTCCTGAAGTTCTATCACTCTGCACTCGATAGCAACGGGCAGTTGATTGATTACAGGTGCATTGATTTTATCGGATTTTGTGACGGTAAAACCGCATTTTTCAAGTTTATTGGGAACTTTATTGCCCGATACAATGCCTACATAGTCGCAAGCCTCAACATATTCTTTTGTAGCGAAACTTACGGTAAATTCCTTAGTTGCCTTGATGTTCTCCGTAGTCTTGTGAGAAGAAAGGCTGATAGAAAGTTGATTTCCTCCGATTTGTCCTGCCCATGCGGCATTCATGGCATTGGCATTTCCGTTCTCATCATAGGCTGCAATAATGAACACCGGATGCGGTGTCAAAAATCCTTTGTCAAAACTCTGTTTCATAATAAAAAATCCTCCTGTTATTTCAATTTATTATAATCTTCGTCGGACACTTTTTCGCACCATTCGGTTGAAGTATTTTCGCCTGCAACCTCAATAGCGAGATGTGAAAACCAACTGTCGGGTGCAGCACCGTGCCAATGTTTTACGTTTGGGGGAATGTTGACAACATCACCTGCGTGAAGTTCTCTTGCAGGCTTGTTCCATTCCTGATAATAGCCACGACCGCCCACGCATATCAGCATTTGACCACCACCGTTTTCGGCATGATGGATATGCCAGTTATTGCGGCAGGACGGTTCAAAAGTTACGTTGAAAAGCGGAACCTGCGTGAGTGAAAGCGGTGCAAGATAACTTTGTCCGACAAAATAATCACCGTATGGATTTGGCTCACCGACAGGGAAGAAGATAGTATTTTGATACTTGTCCTTTTCGGTAAGTTCTTCGACAGGCTCGTTATAAACATCTTTTGCCAGATTGAATACAGCCCATGCTTTCGGCCAGCCTGCATAAAAAGCCGTATGGGTGATAACAGCCGCCATTTCTTTTTGAGATACACCGTGATTTTTCGCATTCATGATGTGATAACGAAGAGAATTGTCCGTAATTCCCTGTGACATCAGTGAAACGACTGTGATAATACTTCTTGTTTTCAGGTCAATATCGGTGTTGTTCCAGTTCTCACCGAAAAGCACATCATCATTGAAATGTGCAAAATCGGGTGCAAACTGTCCGAGAGCATTTCTGCCGGCAGTCTGTACAATTTTTTCGCTCATTCAAAAAGCCTCCTTTGATTTTTTAAATTTTATAAAGGAATTATAATTTACTGCAAATAGAATAAGATTGTCCGTTGACATTTCCCAAATCGGTATATCCGTCAGGGAGATAAGCATTGTCAAGTTTTAATTGGTTTTTCCGAACAAGACTGATATAAATGTAGTGAATAGTATGTTCATTTTCATCGACAAGGGCATAGGCATTCGTATCGTAATAGCCCAAAACTGCAACATAAGCAGGAAAACAAAATGTACTTTCATCATAATGCAGACTTTCGTCAGTATTTGCAGCCTTGAAGTTTTCAAGACGCTGAATTTCAGCATGATAATCATCTTTGTTATATTTCACCGAACAGAAATATTCTACGCTTGCACTGCCCACAAAGTCCGTCGGTATTGTTTTTGTCAATGTTTTTAGGGAAAATTTCAAGAGATTCTTTTTCTCTTATTTCCGTCAAATCAATAATTTTACTGTTATCCGATGGATTGTCATAAGTGATTTCTTCATGATAGCATCCGCTGAAAGAGAGAAGTAAAGCTGTCAATAAAAGCAGTAAAGTAAACTTCTTGCCAAAAGATACGGAAAAATTCAATTTATTTTTGAGAAACATTTTATACTCACTCCTTTATTGGATAGAGGAATTGTCCTCCGCTTTGATAACATGACACTTGTTTTCATAACCTGCAATAGTATTGCCCTGTTCATCTTCATCTATTTTATCAAATCCGAACCTCCCGTACAAGTCTTTTACCATATTATTTTTTGCAGTGGGGAAGTAGTAGCCTTTTATTGTAGAAATGCCTTGTTCTCTGCATTTCAAAATCTTGTTACA
>ONIF01000171.1 GCA_900317795.1 uncultured Eubacteriales bacterium
CGAAGAGGTACATCGGCACTGATAATAGGACAGAAGTATTTCTGTATTGATAAAAATTTTTACAAACAAGTCACAAGTGCATTGAATACCAAAGATCAGAACGAAAGTTTTAATGATCTTTTTTCTGCTAATACAAACCTTAAACAGTTCGGTGAAATCATGGAAAGCTGTGCAAGTCAGGCAATATATCAGCCGTGGCTGAGAGCGATTTTTTCTATGGGATGGAACGTAATACTTTCATCCTGTGCTCAAAGCACATGGATTAAAAATTCTCTCGGCAGCAATTTTAGTCTTACTATAGATTCCGAACAAACGCAACCCGTTCCTTTCTCTAAAAAGAAACTCAATTATATTTCTCTCTATGGCAATGAGAACAATCTTCCTGATAAGAAGAGAATCGACAAAATAAACAGAAATCCCAAGATATTCAGCAGTGTATTTGACCTCATAAATCAGAATTACGGTCATATGATAATAGACGGCATTGCAGAAGATGACTGGTTTGATGTAAAAAACATACTGAACAAAATTGATTTCGACAAGCTGTATGACTGTGTCTATATTTTCAGTATGTCCGAAAGACAGATAGAAGATTACTTTAATTCGAAAGATCTGGAATATCTCAAGGAGCTTATAAACAGCAGGCAGATCATCGTGTGCGAAAGCTTATTAAAGGATATCATCGTTGAAAATACAGTTCGTATTTCACTATCGGATAATGATTGCTTTATGCTTTCAAGAAACGAATGTACACGTCTTAAACAAATGGGTATTACAGTTATGAGAGATGAAATACTTAATCCACTCATACTTGATGATATCAACAAACAAGAATATCTTGCAGATTTCTTTATACAGAATCAGCCGTTTAACTGGGGATATTTTGATGTTATTTATCAAAACAAACGAACCAGCTTCCATGTTAATCGCTCTCCTTCTGAAGGACTGATGATCAGTAATATTAAAGCACAGTTAGAGAAAGCCACTATAGCTAGAGATATACTTCTGCTGAAAGGAAATTCAAACAGTGGGAAAACAACAACTCTTCGCTGGATTGCGTATGAACTGACCAAAAACTGCAACCAAAAGGAGTATAAAAAAAGCGGAAAACATATTGTGTTTTATATAAACGGAAATCCAGCTGAAAAAGAAGATAACTGGAAGGATCAATTTGTAAATTTTGTCAAAACTAATATCAATAACAGTAAAACTATAAAAAAAGACCGCATTAGAAATATTATTATCATCTGGGACAATTACAATGCTTCCAACAAAAAATCGGATTATCTTGAACTGTTCAGAAAATTGAACGAGTGTAATGCCATTATCATCGGCAGTATCTATACTTTCGAGGAAACAATCCATTCCGTGCGTCAGGGTACCGCTTTCAGTGAAACAGAACTCAGTTCCAAGCTTGATACAAGTGCACAAAGTGCCATAAGTTCCATACTGAAAATGATAGACGGAGATATGTATCGCTCGTTCAGTAATATGTCAAAAAACAACTATCTTTTTGAAACACTAATGAATTTCTCAAAATATAAATATTCTCCGAAATGGAACGAACTTCAGAATATGCTACGGGCAAATCTCAATAAAGAAGCGAAAGAAACAGAAGATGCTGCCGACAGGTTATTCAATGATTTTCGAAACAAGAACCCGGATAGCTTTGAAGACGTTCAGAAAATCGTTTTTAAACTCGGCATTGGTGCATTATCACAGGCTGCGTTTGCAAGTCTAACGGATAATGAAAGGATAGAGAAAAATAAGCCTCTGATTAATTCGATCAGAGATATGAATATGATACTTGCCGTTGCAGGACAGTTCAAGAATCAAGTCAGACTACCACTCTCATTGCTGATCAATACCATAACTGCTGAAAAAAGATTCCATGGGGAATATAATAAGCTAAATAGGATACTGAAAAATGACAGCATGGTAGAATATACTGTCAATAACGGTAAAATAACGGTTTCCTTCAGACATCCGAGTGAAGCCATAGCATATCTTGAAAATAACCTTTCATCAGAATACAGAAAAGCTTCAGAAACGGAGGTCATACTCAGACTTATAAAAAACTGCCAGTGGGAAAATTATGAAGAGGCTACAGCTGTTACCAAGCTGATACGCTCCTTTGGAACAAACTCATTTGGTAAATACAATGAGGTCATTCATAAGACACAATATGATGAGTACCAAGAATACTGGAAAAAAATATCAGATACATTAAATACACATGCTTCAAGTAATCCCGAAGCAATGCTGATAGCCGGCCATTTTACAAGAGACTGGATAGCCGCCAAAGATATCAGTGGTCAGCAGGCTATCGAATTACTAAAAAATGTTTTTGATAATATGAGCGGTGCAGCCGAAAACTCTAACACACTGTATTCCTCAAAAACCAGACTCTACGGAGAAATGTGCAGTAATCTTCTGAAAAGGATGGACAATGGTGAGAATAACGATGATATGGAAATCGAATTTAATGAAAATTTCCAGAACGCTTTGATAAATCTCAACTCAAGCAAATCATCTGGCAGATCTTCTATTGGTAATAAAGATTCTGTTATCCCCCTTGATATCTGGCTGCAATACGTTCTCAGAAAAGAAGAGAATAAAATAATAGAACTGCTTCCTGTCACTTTGCAGTATATTGATCATCTGCTTTATGAACAAGCAGACCTCATTGACAGCAATGTCGATTATTCCAATATCATAGCCCGTATAAGTAAAATTTACGAGGAGCTGGAAAATAAAACGGACGATCAGCTGCACAGTATATTTACCGATGCCCAAAATGATTCCTATATTTACTGCATAGTCAAAAAGAAGCTCATAAAAGTATTTTCTGATTACAAGTGTCGTCAAGTAGAAATAAATGAAGCTCAGAGAACCAAAATTTACACCTTCTCCGAAATTTCGGAGAACAGATCAGAAGATAATGAAAATGAACGGATCATATGCAGGATTTCCGGAAGAATATTCTTTATGAATGAAAATGCCTTCCGTGATTTTGACCAGTCAGCCAAAGAAGTCAACAACCTTTTCCATGAGATAAAAATATCCCTTAAAAACACTTCAGAAGAAATCATCGAATACATGGATAAAAATTATGACAGCTTCCAAAATATGAGTTATCGGTGCCTTATGGTATATCTTAGGGCAAAATGGATGTATTATACAGGTAATCTTATGCTGGAAACTGAACAATATCCTGCTTTGACAGATACACAATGGAAAGAATTATATGACATTTGCTGTGAAATACAAAGAAAAATTCCTAACGGTTTCAATGTCAACAGAGCAGTTACTTTTATCCAGAATATTTACCGGTACTGCTTTACGATCGAGTCTCCAAATTTTAGCAGGCAGTGTGAGGATCCCAATCGTATAATATGTCTTTGCAGACCTATGAACGGTGTTGCCTGTCCCAGACTGTTCCGTGTGTCTATCAAACAGAAAAGTAATTCAAACAAGTATGTTGCAGAAATAGATAAGGAAATAGAGAATGGAAAAACAAAAGCTTTTTTCACAAAAAGAAGCAATATACATGTTCCCGGTGATATCAAGGGATATAATGAACTTACAAATAGGAATCTGAATATAGATAGAGATTTTGTTCTGTGGTTCAATTTCAGTGGAGCTCTGATAAGGGATCCGGAACCCGTAAACAACGAAAATGAAGAGGAGTGATAAGATTTGAAAAAAGAAATAAAAGCACCTCTTCTGCTTCAGGATAAAAAAGCAAAGGACATCAATAACCAGCTTATTGCAAATAACAATTGTTTTGCCTTCATTGGTATCCCGGAAAAAATAATCGATATTTACCCTGATACATATAAACATGCTTATGAAAATTTTGTGAGGTATTTGTATATATTGTACCACGATTATGGAATGTATTTTATACGTTGTTTTAACAGTGAGTCAGTAAACATACTTGGAAATAAATCATATATTCGTCATTACTCATTTGTTTCTAATGCAAGAGCATTAAACAGTCATGCTCATGCAGAAAAAAACGAAGAACGTGTCTTTGAGAATTTAAAAAATTATTTTTTTAAAAGAGACTCTTCTTTTCCGAATAAATACCACAGTTGGAATGACTTTGCACAAAATGCATCTGAAGAAGAATGGGAAAATATTGTAAAAAAGATAGTAAGTGACAGCAACGAACTTTATCAATTTCTTAAAGATGTATCGGTTCGTAAACCGGATATAGTATGTCTCTGCGATCAGATAACAACTGACTATCAAAACGGATACTATACTGATTGTTCCAAGCTGATCGAAATGTATCTCAAGTCATTTGATACAAGATTTCTCAAAAATATATGCATAAGTCTTGAGGAAGCTGACTGGGAAGATGATGGAAAGAGGGCAAAAATAATATTGAAAAACATATGGACATCCGCATATAGTACAAGTGATAATAAATCAGTCTTGAATCCGCAGAATATAGTCGAAAATATAAAAGAACATCTGAAGAAATATTTTTCCTGTAAAAAAAGTGATACCGCCCCCCCAGTTGACCATTCGGATGTTCTGTTAAAAATCATTCTGCAAATCATAGAAAAAAATGTAAGAAATCTTATCAATAAAGAAAAATATGTAGAATCAACTGTAGATATTCTGGAATAAGATCAGTACACACACAAATTGTATCTTTATCATTTGTGTGTGTATATCTAATCATGGTAATTATGCGATTAAAAGAAATTTATTAAGGCATTTACTGGAGAATGCTGCATGACTTACTGAGTTTCTTGATAAGCAGGAAAAGAGTAAACCTAAGAATAATCTAGAGCGTGTTAACATAAATATTTACAAATCGGCATGAAAGCTGTATAATGGAAGCATGAAACTGACTAAAAAACAATATCGAAAAATCGAGCACTTGA
>ONIF01000169.1 GCA_900317795.1 uncultured Eubacteriales bacterium
GAGATTTTATATATCGTTTCGATATCTAAAATCAGCTTGACGGTGAAATCTCCCCACTCCCTTTTTTATCTTCAAAATCGCTGCACTCACAAAAGACATGAATTCCAAATTTTAGAATAATGGAAAATCTGTAAAATATTTGACTTGCGTTTTTTGTACAGCTATGGAACAGTGTCTTTTTTTCTGAATGTAGTGTACAACATATTATAGGAATTGCGGCGGACGTCTGTGGACTACGCTTAAGGAAAGTTGGATGTGTCCGACTCTCCTTTTTCAAATTTGGATATTGAAATTTAAAATAAATGCTCGTATACGCCCGTATAACGTCGCTGTACGCCCCTCAAACGTGTTAGGAGTATAATTTATACCCCTAAGCCCTATACCCCCTCAAAATCGCCGTATTTTGAGCCTGTACACGCAATCACAAAAGTATTGAAATAAAAGTCCTTATAAATTGATATAAAATCAACTGCCCGAAATTTATATTTTTCGGGCAGTTTTTGATATACTTTTTGATTGCTTTATTTTGATATACAATATAAAAAATATTATATATCTACAAAATATTTATAATTGTAAAAAAATAATTGATTTTTTTGACAAAAAAGCTATAATAATATAAGATAAAATGTAAAAATGGAAGTGAAATGATATATGGATTTTCAGGCAATAAAAAACAAAATAAATTATTTTCTTGAAAAAACATCGGAATCTCTCTTTAAATGGCTCAATAATATTTTGCCAAGAATCACTGATAGTTGGTGGGAGGACTGTGTATTGAACAGTCTAAGTTACACGCAGCATGAAATAGCAATTTCAAAAGGCTATACAAATCTGTCGGAATTTAACTTATCAGCACTTCTTCGCATTGCAAACAAATCGTGGTATGATATACAGACAGTCATTTGTTGTTCTGCAAATGAACATGAAATTTTAGGAAAGATGGTTACTGTTTGTAATAGTTGGGTAAATTGTGGTACAGAACTTCCCGGAAAAGATTTTATAGTTGATGATTTAAAAACGATAGCCGAATTTATGAAGAAAATAGGAAACAGGCAGGATATATGTGATGAAATAGGTGAATTTATTTCATATGTGGAAAGGGACTATTCTTTGCAAATCATAGAAAAAGACAGCAATATATTGATTTCTGAAAATCATGATATTGAAATATATAAAAACAGTCTGGTCTATGTTATTGGTTCGCCGGAAATAAAGGGCTATGTTATGGACATAACAGAACGAGGAAATATGAAACAATACAAGGTTTTTGCCAATAATTCAGTAAAAATTTATTTTAGCGGACAGATTGCACCTGTTATTGAAAATAGTGGATATAATTGGGCAAACATTAATGATATACGCAGTTATCTGACCGCATATCAAATCAATAATCCCTCCTCTCAAAATTTATACTCTCTTAATTCTGCAAGAATAGACTTTGTACCTTATCAATTTAGACCGGCTTTGAAAATGATTCATGCAGATGAACCGAGAATCCTGATTGCAGACAGCGTTGGTGTAGGAAAAACTATTGAAGCAGGTCTTATTATTAAAGAATTGGAAGCACGTACAGATTTGGAAAAAATTGTGGTTATCTGTCCAAGACCATTAGTTGCAGAACGTAAATGGGAATTGGAAATGAAACGTTTTGATGAAGAATTTATTCCGGTAGATGGCTCAACACTCAGACAAATCATATCTGATACGGATCGTGACGGTGAATGGCCGATTCGTTACAGTAAAATAATTATTCCGTATTCTGTTTTTGATTCAAAGACATATAAGGGTGAAAATAAAAGGAAGTCCAAAATTTTTGGACTTTCTGAACTTGATCCGAAACCACATTTTGATTTAGTGATAGTCGATGAAGCACATCATATCAGAAATGGCAGTATGGAGAAAGAAAAGGCATTTGCTTATAAGTGTACCAAATTTTTTTGTGATAACGCTGATGCGGTTGTTATGCTTACAGCTACACCGATTCAGACAGATGACAATGACCTTTTTACTATCATGAATGTACTTCGTCCCGATATTGTGATAGACCAAAAGACATTTGGAATGATGTCCCGTCCGAATGCTTATATTTCTCATGCCGTTCATATACTCCGTAAAGCTGACAAAGATTGGAATAAGGAAGCCTTAAAAGAATTGGTTGATGTGCAAAAAACACAATGGGGAAATAACGTTATTGCAGATAACCCGCTTTACAATGACATTCTTATGCGTCTTGAAAAAGAAAATATCACACGTGAGGAAAGAATTAAGCTGATATCTGATATAGAATCCCTGCATAGTTTTGCTACCATGCTTAACCGTACACGGAGAAGGGATATTCAGGATTTTTGCATTCGCCGTCCTCATACTGTTTCAGTAGAATTTACGGATTATCAAAGACAGCTGCATGACGAACTTTTAAGATTTGAAAAGCATACACTTTCTGTTCTTCACCATGAATATACCGTGCCGTTTATGATGAGTACAATAAAAAGACAGGCAGCAAGCTGTATTTTCGGACTTGCACCATATATCCGTGATATTATTGAAAGAAGAATTCATCAAATAAATGATGATCCCGAATGGGATTTTTCGGTAATTGACGGAGAGAAAACAAGCGGTGCTTTTTCATCTTTGGCGGAAAAACTGCTGAAAATGGCGGATAATCTTCCAGATTACGATCCTAAATTTGAAGAAACTTTGAAAGTAATCGAAAACAAACACAAAATGTCTAACAATAAAATCATGATTTTCAGTACATTCCGCCATACGTTGGCATATTTGAAAAAAAAGCTGAAATTATGCGGATATCGTGTTGAACAAATTGACGGCAGTGTGAAAGATAATGAAAGATATGCACTAAAAGAAAGATTTGAACTTCCGAAAGATAATGATGAAGCGATAGATATTTTATTATTTACAGAAGTTGGCTCTGAGGGATTGGATTATCAGTTCTGCAATATGATGATAAATTATGACCTTCCATGGAATCCCATGAGAATAGAACAGCGAATAGGCAGAATAGACCGCCGTGGACAGCAGAGTGAAGTGGTAAATATATATAATATCATTACAGAAAATACAGTTGATGCAGAAATATACCATCGCTGTATGGTGAGAATAGGAATTTTTGAGAGGAGTATCGGAGATTGTGAAGAAATCCTCGGAAAAATAGCTTCAGATATAGAGAAAATTGTTTCTGGTAATGATATGACTGATGAAGAAAGACAAATCAAGCTTGAGCAGGTTGCTGATAATGAAGTCAGGAAAATTCAGGAGTTAATGCGTCTGGAGGAAGAAGAAAAAGAACTTTTCGGATTTGATTTGACAGAATTTACTACTTCACAGGAAATTCGCAAGGCTGAAAATCCGTGGCTGACACCCTATTTTCTTCAAAAGTTTGTAGAAAACTATATCAACCAAAGAGTCGGAAAGGGACTTTATATAATTGGTGATTCGGAAATAAAAAATCTCCGTCTTTCAGCAACTGCAAGAGGAATATTGCTTGAGGATCTGAGAAAACTTCCCGGAAAACGTAATGCTTTGAGGCGTACCTTTGAGAATTATCTTCTGGGCAAGAAGCCGAATCATACTATTACTTTTAATTCTGATGCAGCTATGAAAAATCGTGAAAGCTTTTTCATTACCACAATGCACCCTTTGGCAAGACAGGCAGCAAGATATTTTTCACAGGAAAATATATCTTATCTTAAACTGAGATACTTTTCATCGGAAATCCCGTCGGGAACTTATTATTTTTCCATATATGCGTGGAAATATACAGGCTTTAATACATATACAAGACTTATTCCTATTTGCAACAATGAAATGATAGAAAATGAACTTCCGTATATTATGGAAGATTCTCTCAACATTGGTAACAGAACACAAGGAAATCTTGATTGGTCAGAGCTTGAAATGCGTCATGCAGAAAGATGGAATTCTTCGGTAAAAATCCATAAAAGAAACTGTTTTACAACCATGACATTCAAACTTGAAAGCCTTGCCAATACAAATCGAAATCGTATCAGATCACTCGAACAGAGAATAAAAGATTCCATTGATGAAAGAATCAAAAGAATGTATCAGAGTGAACTTGAAACAGCAAAAGAAAATTATAACAAGAAAGTCGCAGAAATCAAAAATATGACGCAAAAAGCAGATATATATGCAACTTTGCTGATAAACGGTGTTATTACAATCACGAAAGAAGGAAATTGAAAAATGTTTCAGGAATTAGTACAAAAATATAAGGATAAATCTTATGATGAACTTGGCAAAAAACATCTTGACGAGCTTTACGAATATTTACCTAAAATCAAAGCAGAAGAAATTACTTCGGTTGAAGACGGAAAAAATTATATTGAACTACTGAAAAAATTTCGTGAAGCTGTTGCCGAAAATGATAAATTTCATGGTAAAAATTATTCTCAGCTTTTAAAATCTGTCCTTTCGGTAGGAGAAGACGGTTTATATTCCAATAATTTAAGATTTATATTTGAATTGATACAAAATGTGGATGATTGTGATTACGAGAAAACAGATTTTTGCTGTCTTGACATGAAATTTGATTTTTATCGAGATCAGATAATATTGACCTATAATGAAAAAGGATTCACACCTTTCAATGTTTTTGCAATAACGGGTATCGCTGAAGCTGCCAAAAATATATCTTCCACGAAAAACGAGATAGGTGAAAAGGGAATCGGATTTAAATCTGTTTTTGGAGTAGCCAAAAAAGTATGGATAAAAAGCGGATTTTTCTCTTTTGAACTGTCAAAAAATAACTTTACTGTTCCTATTTATCATTCTGCAAATCATTTTAAGGGTACACAGATGGTATTGTATGTGCCGAATAAAGCAGAAGAAATATATGAGGAGATCAAAGAGCAGTACTGCAAACAAGAAGCACTTTTACAACAATTCTTCCGAAAACTTGGAATTTCATGTTTCTCGTTCTGAAATGGAATGTAGTAATAATATCAGTATCGAAAGAAATGTCAAGATTTCGTTGAAACTGCACAGCACAGAAAATTCTTTTGAAAGAGAAATATATTGCTCACGATATTCTTATCCTGTTATTTTTACACGAAAAGCTTGTAAATCGAGATATGGAGAAGATACGCTTGTTGGTAATCCAAATGGCAAGCCAATGGTATTAAAAGCAATGTTTTTAAATCCTGAATATATTTCAAAGTATAGTTCAGAGGAAAAAACAGGTGCTCTCTACTCATTTCTTCCAACTCAATTAAAGTTAAAAGTACCAATCGTTTGCCATGTTCCGTTTAAACTTGACGCTTCAAGGGAATTTGTTGATCCACAAGGCAATAACTTGTGGTTTAAAGAAGCAAGTTATCACTTATCTGAATTATTGGACAATGCCTATTTGGACTGGAGGAATATAGCAAAAGAAAAAATCATTTATTACCTGGCAGGATATTTATTCGGTATATTTAAGTCAAATAATGGAAAAGAGGACTGTATTAGAAATCAAAGTTTCTTTTCCGGTCGGCATTATTTGGATTTACCGCTTTTTTATACTGCTGATGGAACATTTCATCGTGCAAGTGAAATATTTTGCTTTGATTCAAATGAAAAAATAACTAAACAAGAAACAGTATGGAACTTTATGAAATTTCAAAAATATCTTTTTATATCGCCGATTCCTGTTGAAAAATTTGGAATTGTTATAGAAAAAAATATAAAAAATCGTTTATTTCAAAAAGCATTTGTTGATGAGAAATTGACTGCTGAAATACTGAACTATCTTGATTCAACAGGATATACTTATTCTCCGGAACAAATGCAAGCAAAAAATGAAATCTTCCTTACTGCCAATCAAGTCAAAATTATATTTAAGCATGAGAAATTAGCCGAAATGTTACGTTCATTGCAATGCGAAGGCATAAAGAGGAATAAGATTGCTCAAATAAAAGTGATAAATACGCTGCAACAATCCTTATATGATGTTTTGGGTGATAATTTTGAATTGAATGAAACACCAAGACAAGTAGAAAAATATATGAAGTTTTGCCATGAGAAATGTATTTGCCTTGATATTGGAGAAAATAAATATTTACC
>ONIF01000459.1 GCA_900317795.1 uncultured Eubacteriales bacterium
TTCAGAATAATGGAAAATCTTTAAACGCTTGACTGGCATTTTTGATATAGCTGATACCCGTAGAAAATATTTTTTAAAACTTTTCAGCTTGTAAAAAATTATAATGGCTCGGTTCGAGAGAACAGCAGATGTAATAGAAAAATATCTTACAGAAACTTGTATAATTATGAATATCATGATAAAATTATTGTATAGAAATTTCAATAAGGAGTATCTAACAATGATAACAGGAGAATTAAAAAATAAGGTAACTATTCAGTCTCTAAAAAATAGTAGCCAAAATGCACTGCATATGGTATAATTCAAGCAGCGAAAGGTGGTGGAACAGATGCCGTTTACACAAGAGTTTGTTGAGTCGTTAATCAAACAGAATCAACTGCAATTAGAACAAATCGAAAAGCTTAATAAAACCATAGAGGAACTCAATGCAACGATCAAGGAACTAAGAGAACAACTCAACAAAAACTCCGGCAACAGCTCAAAGCCACCGTCAAGTGATGGTTTGAAGAAGAAACCCGCAACAAAAAGTCTGCGAGGAAAAAGCGGTAAAAAGCCGGGTGGACAGAATGGTCACACAGGTAAATATCTGAGTATTGTTTCAGTTTCTGATGAAATAATCAGACATTATCACCCTGATTGTGCCGCTTGTCCTCATAGGGATAAGTGCATGGAAAAAGCCTGCACAAAAGAAACCCGTCATGTGATAGATGCTGTTGTAGAAGTAAAAGTTACTGCTCATGAAAAAATGTATATTGCAGAATGTCCGAAGTGCAAATCATCGAAAAGCGGCGAATTTCCTGCGGATATAGTCAACTATGTCCAATACGGCAGGAATCTTGAAGCATTGGCAGTTTCATTGAATACGGTAGGAGCAGTCAGTATCAACAGGGTTCATGAAATCATGGGAAGTGTTTTCAATATTCCGCTTTCAACAGGTACAATAAAAAATATGGTCACGAGGTGTGCGAAAAAAGTAAAGCTTGTACTTAAAAACATAAAAAGTGCTTTGAAAAATTCTCCCATTCTCCACTGTGATGAAACAGGAACTCGTGTTGAGAGGAAAACGCAGTGGGTACATGACGCTTCCAATGATAAGTATAACTTACCTGACGCTGAACAGTAAAAGAGGCTATGAAGCAACGAAAGAGGCGGATATATTGCCGCATTATAAGGGTGTGGTTGTGCATGATTGTTGGAGTTCCTACTGGAAATTCAACGGTGCAGCACACCAGATTTGCTGTGCCCATTTGCTCAGAGAATTAAATGGGATCATCGAAAATCATCCCGAACAAACATGGGCAGAAAAATTCAAAACCTTGCTTTTGAAGATGAAAAAGTCCAAAGACAGGGCAATTCAAAAAGAAAAAACAGAATTATGCTGTTCGAGTGTTCATCGTTACAAAAAGCAATACGATGAACTGATTTCGCTTGCCCGTTCGGAAAACCCGATCCCCGAACAAAATGAAGTCAAACGTGGCAAACCGAAAAGAGGCAAGGTATTATGCCTTATTGACAGGTTAGAAAAATACAAGGGACAAGTCTGCTTTTTTTAGAAAAATTCTCTGTTCCATTCGACAATAATCAAGCAGAACGTGATATCCGCAATATCAAAGTCAAAACCAAAGTTTCAGGTTGTTTCAGAAGCTTTGACGGTGCCATTGAATATCTTGATATCATGTCTTACATCGGGACAGCACATAAACAGGGTATCAATTCTTTTAAGGCTGTTTTGGCTGCTGTCTGTGGTAATCCTTATGCTTTTGGTTGGGGGACTGAATAGTTACGAATATGCAAGCCTTTTCTCCATAGCTTTTCAGTGTCATAGCAAAAGCTTTCATGACCGATTCCGCCGAATGATCATCAACTTTTATCCATATCGCCATCCTTGTCTGCCTCTCAACAATCGTCAAAACACAAGGCTCTCTCAACAATCGTCAAAACACAAGGCTCCTCTTTTTTCTTACTTCCTATCACACTGTCTGCTTCCCAATGACCGAACTCCTTACGGGTATCGATTTCTTCCGGACGTTCTTCTATGCTGCTGCCGAAAATACGCTTGTTTTCACGGACTTTTGAAGATTTCTTCTTCCTGCGGAGTTTTTCGGGCAAATCTATATTCTTTATAGGCAAAAATCCCATATCCACATAGTTATACAGCGTTTTGGTACAAACGATTTCTTCACGACGGAACATACCCGATTGCAGGGCATAACCTACGCAGGCATCCAGCGACCATCTGTTTTTCCTTACTTTATCAACAACGAATTCAAGGAATTCTGCTTTCTCAAGGCAATGATAATTCGGAACACTGTTCTGACGGTTTTCAAGATATTTCTTTTTTCCTGCTTCCGCTTTATAACGTGACACCTTGCCGTTATAAAGCTGTACTGTGCCTCTGTTTATTTCGTTCTTAACCGTGTTATAGACAACTCCCAATGCTTTGGCTATTTGATTTTTGTTCATTCCTTGTTTTAATGCATACTGAATAAAATACCTTTCTTCGTCTGTAAGGTGTTGCCCTTTTCTTCTTTCTGTGGTATAATTCTGATTGTCCATTGTGATGATCCTTTCGTTGAATTGGTGTGGTAACTTTATTCTAA
>ONIF01000160.1 GCA_900317795.1 uncultured Eubacteriales bacterium
TATGTGCAAACGTTGACTTTTATTCTGGTTTTGTATATGATATGCTTGGCATACCGAGCGAACTTTTTACGCCTATATTTGCCGTTTCGAGAATAGCGGGCTGGTGTGCACACAGAATAGAGGAAGCTGCATACGGTGGAAGAATTATCCGCCCTGCATATCGTTCCATGGTCAAAAATAAAAAATATATACCTATTTCCAACAGAGATTAAAAAAGGAGTGGCTTTCGGTGAAATTGAAAAAACTTTGGATACCTATGCTGATATTGACGGTCATAGGCGGCAGCATTAAAATATGCGATACGGTCTTTAATGTATATGGCGACGGATTTATATTTAATTCAATGGTCTGCAACTGGATATTTGCAGTATCGGCAGCAATCTTGCTTATAATAGGCTGGATACTCAGTATTATCGACATCAAAAAAGTGTTTGAGGTACAGCCCCAAAAATGTATTTTTTGCGGATTGTTCGGATTTCTTTCCTCTGTAACCATGATAGGCAGCGGAATTATATCCCTGCTTTCCGAAAACCCGAATTTGATACAATGCATTCTTGCAATAGCAGGCGGAAGTGTACTTCTCTATGAATCGTGCATATCCTTTACAGGTCATAACGGCATGGCGAAAGTACCTGTTTTAAGTCTTTTGGTGCCTGCATGGTGCTGTTCGAGATTTCTTGCACTGTTTGCAGACTACACGCATAAATCTGTGGCGGCAACGGAAATTTTTGATATAGTGGCAGTTGCGGTGTTGCTGATGTTCCTTTTCTATCAGTCAATGTTCTTTGCAGGGATCAATAATACGGGTGCTGTGAGAAAGTCAACTGTATATGCTATGGTATATATCATGCTTGGACTTACGGTTGCAATAGACCTCTTTATCAAAATGTCCATGCCGTCGAATGCCGTTTCGGGCATAGATTCCGAAGTAGTAATGCCTACTCTTTCCAATATCCTCACTTATGCAGGTGACATTTCTCTTTGTATATATGCATTGTTCTTCTCTCTCTCAAACATAAAGGTCGCTGACAAAACCGCTGACAAAACAGCAGTGATACCGGAACCCGAGGAGGAAAAAACGGATAAAAATGTCACTTCCGACGAAAAAACAGATGAAAGCACGGAAGATAAAAAAGAAGATATGAAGCCTGTGGAGGCTGTACCCGCAGAAGAAAAAAAATCAGATGAATAAAATAAAAGGGGAGAGGACAAAAAAAGTTCTCTCCCTCTCATTTTAATTTCAGAAATTTTTTATTGATACTTTAAGCAAAATATTGCTTATTGTGTTTTTTTATGCTAATATATGTATAAATTGAATTTTAATATTTGGGGGTATTGGGATGCAGCTTATCTTTAACAGAATTATTTCGCTTGAACCGTTTACTATGTTTATGTATTTATTCATGTTCGTTTCGTGCATAGTCTTTCCCATTATAAGAAACATTCTTGTAAAAATGGGAAAAAGCCTTAAAATCTGGGTAATATGCAGTTTTATACCAATGATTGTATGCGTTGTGCATTTGCTTTTGAATCTGTATGACAAGAATGAAAGCGTGACATTTGAGTTATTCGGCTTGGCATACATTGCATCTGTATTTTTCCCGCTTATGACGCCCCTTTGCAGAAAAAAAGTGCTTTTTCATGTCAGTGCAGTGCTTTGTTCCGTGCTGATATTCTGCTGTACATTCGTTTCTATGGCGACGCTGTCCGCACTTTATGTCCGTACATTGAACTATTCGAGAATGTCCATGACGGAGAGCTATAAAGCCGTTATCAACGATATGAAAACTTATTACCCTTTGAGTGAGTGGAAGGGAATAGACTATGAAAAAATCAATTCGGAAATTTATCCGATGGTGGAGGAGGCTGAAAAAAATAATGACTATGTGCTTTTCAGCCATGCCCTTGACAGACTTACATATCTTATTCCCGACGGTCATGTCGGATATATGCCGACGCAGGATTCCGAGCAGTCCGCAAAGCTGTTTGATGAGATGATGCAGAATAATTATTACGGTTTTGTTATGTTCACAAATGATGATGGAAAAACAAGGGCTTTTGCAGTAGATGAGGAAAGTGACGCTTATAAATCGGGTATTCGCAGCGGTACTGTCATAACCGAATGGAATGGAAAAAATATTACACAGGCATTGGCTGAAACGAAAGATTATATTTTTTACGACAACTATGCCGTCAAAGAAAATGAGGATTTTATACTTCCTTTGTGTCTGAGCGGTATCGGTGGAGATGAAACAGAAGTCGGCTTTATTGACGGCAGCGGAAACCATCAAAAAGCCAAAATCAAAAAAACAGATGTATTTTTCATGAATGGTTATGAGGCATATAACCGTATCATGAGCGGAAATAATGAAGATGAGAATTTCAGCAGTAAAATGATTGCAGATGATGTTGGCTGTCTGCGTATCAATGAAGAAAGATATGATAATGTGCTTGATATAAAAGCATATATTTTTGGAAATTATCCCGAAGTGGAGGACAGAGTGAAGAAAGAGCTTGACAGTCTGAAAGCAAAGGGTATGAAAAAACTTGTCGTTGATTTACGATATAATATGGGTGGAAATCCGTATATAAGTGCAGCGGCGGCTTCTGTATTTTCAGATAAAAAAGCAACTGTATTGACGTTGGCAGGTACTATGGTGAATAAAGCAAATATTGAAATAAAGCTGAGTGGCGACGGAACTTATAAAGATTTGCCTGTTGTGGTGCTTGTCAATTCAAGGTGCGGAAGCTCGGGGGATATACTTGCCGATATAATGAGAAAATTTGATAATGTCAAGCTTGTGGGAATGACACCTTCTATGGGTATCGGTCAGTGTGTCGGTGAAAGATGTATGTTGCCGGGTGGCTGTGAGTTTGCTTTTCCCATCATACTTACATACAACGAGAACGGTGAAATCAACGTTGACACCAAAGGCGACAGAATAAGCCGTATTCCGCTTGATGAAAAAATACCCTCGTCGGAAGAACTAATAAGAGCCATTCTTGAGGGTGGCGGTGATGCCGAACTTGATTATGTAACAGAACATTTCTTTTAATGAAAAAAGCCGTGTATGGAAGAAAATCTATGCACGGCTTTTTGACAGATAGAATTAAATAGTAAACAACAAAATAAATCGCCCTATGTCATTCCGAGCAAAGCGAGGAATCTTTGAAAGATTCTTCGTCACTCCGTTCCTCAGAATGACAAAAGGAAATTTTCAGTGACGTTTACTAAAGAATGTTTTTAGAGATTTTAAAAGGTCTTGTAAAGTTTCTTTTGAGGAAGTATATTATTCCCGTAAGAACCATGAGGAGAGAGGATTTGATAACGGTATCAATAATCGGCATGAGATAGAGCGTGTCGGCAAGGCTGGAATTGATAACGTTGACAGCCTCCGAAACAGCGATACCTCCGCCCGCCTGTTCAATGAGTACAGCCATATTGGCAATAATAGCGACGTACTCTGCAAGGATATATATCAGCCACGAAAGAACGGCACATATAACAGCACTTTGGATAGTGGCACGTTTGCCCGTCACGACAAAGCCGATAAAAGACGGGATTATGACCAATACACCGCCCATGCAGAAAGTAGGTATCAGCTGATAGAGAAGTATATATACGGAAGCACCCAGAGCCGCTCCGAACACTGCACCGATAAGACCGAGAGCCATATTTTGTTTTTTGGTAACGAACTTGTTTTTTCTGATTTCGTACTGTCGGAGTTTTCGTGCAAGGCACTTGTCACACATAGGTGTAAGTCTTGTACCGACAACATAAAGACCTGTTTTTCTCTCACGGGAACAGACTGCACACAAGGGTTTTATCATTCCGCTTTTAAACATCTCCGTCATAAAATGCACAAGCTGTTTCAGTTCATTTTTATCTATGTCGGAGTCTATTGTCATGCGGATACTGATTTTAATATGTCTGTCGGAATACTTTGCTTTGGTAACGTGGTTTTTATGTGCAGAGGCATAGTTTTTCAGTTTACGGCTGAGAGTTTTCAAGTCGTCTGTGCCTGCTTTTACTCTGAGAAAATATTTATTGTCTTTTTGGCTGAATTCTATGATGGTTTTGAACCCCTCAAAGCTGTTGAAAGCAGACTTTGTTTTTTCGTTATAGCGATAGCCTACGGTTATCATAAATTCCTGAAATTCGCTTTCTGTCATTTCAACACCGCCTTACATCAGCTTGATTACACGATTTTTCACCTTTTTTTCATTGAAGAACTGTGCGATACAGCATACAGCACCAAGTATGAACATGATAAAGCCAAAGATATGATTATATATGATTTCGCCCAAAGCCTCGGGGTCGCCCAGATAAACGGGTACAAGCTGCAATGCGTCAAGAAAAGAAACGTCCCAGTCCCTGAAAGCATTGAAAATATCAATGCCTATCGCAACATACATTCCGCAGAGTAAAAATGCAAGTGACACGGCAAGGGAAATAATAAGCCCCTTTAAAGTCATTTTCTTTCCCAGCTTTTTGAAGCCGAAATATCCTCCCATGCCTGCCACAGCCCCTGCAACATAGCCTATTCTGCCCATCATGGAAAAAATGATCCATATAACCGCACCGCCAAGACCGCCTAAAATTGAACCCACTATTCCGAGAGGATAATTGGTATTGACACGATTTTCTTTATATATATTGTCGACGATATTATTTTGAACGTTTGCAAAGCATTCCTGACACATCATGCTGATATTATTTTCAATAAGGTATATATTGGTATCTGCCTGATTTCCGCACACTTCACAACACGGTATGCATTGGAATTGACCGATACAATAATTGATAAAGTCAACGGAATCACGCACGCCCTTTGTTATATCGGGTACGATTTCATCTGTATGACAGATAACAGTTATCATTTTACCGTTGAAAGCGGCAGTTTTTACCGTTTTTTTTCTTTCGCCCGCAAACTGCTGCAAGGCTTGATAAAGTGCTTCGACAGTACCTTCATCGGCAGGTCTGCACGCTGTCGAGATAATATAATCTTTTGTACCGGGATTGATATTCACGGTAAAACAAAATCCGTTTATTTTATTATAACCGTTAGCCGTCAAAGTATCATATCTGAAACCGATACTTTCAAGCTGTTTTTGATAAGTTGCCATTTTTTACGACCTCACTTTCTTTATAACTATAAATGAGTAAATTCCATTTTTCCGTGAAAATGCACAAATATAGCAAGTCCCCGACCCCTCCGGCAAAAATTGACAATTTTAATTGTCAATTTTTGCCACCTCCCCTTTCAGGGGAGGCAAGAATGGTTACCGCAACTTTATAAGTGTATTTATATTACTTTTTATAAAGTTGGATTTATAAACAACTGACTTTAAGCGAAAAACTCGCTTGCCTCCCCTGAAAGGGGAGGTGTCATTTCATCACGTAAGTGATGAAATGACGGAGGGGTCTCGGGGGCGGAAATAAACTTCAAATACTATAAAATTTATTTCGTGTCTATATCTTTGTGCAAGTTTCAAATTTGCTCATTTATAGTTTATAATACAATTATACTCCATAAAAAAACTTTTTTCAACCAAACATCAAAAAAAACGGCTGACCGCCTTTTCAGCGGACAGCCTTGTATCATTTACCTGCTGTATGAGAGTTTTAATTGTCTTTGCGTGAACTTTTTATGAGCGTTGCGGGAATGAGAATAATTGAAATCGCCAATATACAAACCCATAACATCATATTGGAAGTATCCCCTGTAAATATGGTTTTGCTTGTATCGGGGGAAGATGTTTCTTCGGGAACGGACGGCTCCGATTCGGGAGTTGACTCGGGCTTTGATTCGGGTTCGGATTCGGGGTTGGAGGGCTTTTCGACAAGAGATTCAAGAACAAATCTTTCCGTATCTCTGAAAGATATTTTTGCGGTTTTGGCATTTTCGTCATCTCTGTCAGCCGAAAAAGAGTATAAAAGTTCACGGTTTCCCTTATCCGTCACAAAGACCGTGAGAGTATAAACTCTCCTGTCATAGTTGATATTTTTATTTTTTTCTTCGGGAATTTCCTC
>ONIF01000486.1:0-627 GCA_900317795.1 uncultured Eubacteriales bacterium
GGCATTGTTACAGACGAAATAAAAAATGCCCTCAAAGGCTGTGACACCGTTGTAATCGAATCCAACTATGATGAAAATATGCTTATCTGTGGAGAGTACCCCTATGACCTCAAACGAAGAATTTTATCAAGCAAGGGACACCTGTCCAATACTGTCTGTGCCGACACCGTCACCGAACTTATCCAAACAGGCACTACAAGAATTATCCTTGCACATATCAGCCGTAAAAACAATATGCCGTGCCTTGCGGAGGAGGCAACCGTTTCCCTCCTCCAATCACAGCATATCAGACGAAATGCCGATTATGTTCTCCATCTTGCAAAACACAGCAACCACGGTTTGAAAATAATTTACTGAAAATATTTCAACATGACTATTGAAATTTGTTTGACATGACTTTTTTTGTATGGTATAATTTAAAAAAATTTATCGTTGAAGAGGTGTTCATGTTGACCAAAAAAACAGTATTTATATTTATTTTTGCAACACTTGCGGGAGTACTTATGGCAGGATGCGGAAATTCGGGCAGTACCGCCCAAAGCACCGTTTCCAAAACGGAAAGTGTTATTTCGGATACCGAAAGTGCCGTTTCCGAAACGGAAAGCACAGTTTCAAAAGAGGAAAACA
>ONIF01000486.1:639-2014 GCA_900317795.1 uncultured Eubacteriales bacterium
AAAGATGATGATGTGCAGACTTACTCGCTCGAAAACGGTACTTTGACAGTTTTTTCCGACAGTTACTTTGATGATGACGACTATGAAGAAGTTGACGGTTCGGCTGTTGAAAAAATCATCATTCAAAGCGGTGTGACAAAAATCGGCAACGAGGGTTTCAGGGAATATGCCAATCTTACCGAAACGGACATTCCCGACAGCGTTACAAGCATAGGTGAATATGCGTTCTTTGAATGCACCAAACTTGTTGACATAACTATCCCCGACAGCGTTGTTTCCATAGGCGACGGCATCTTTGAGGGCTGTACGTCACTTGAAAATGTCGTGATGTCAAAGAATGTCGGTGCTGTAAGCAATTATGCTTTCTCCGAATGCGAAAGTCTTAAAAATCCTATTGTTTTTGAAAGTGCCGTATCGGTGGGAGAGTACGCTTTTGACGGCTGTACGGCTTTGGAGGGCGTTGAACTTTCGGACAGGCTGACTGGCATAAGCGACTGGGCATTTTCAGACTGCACTTCCATAAAAAATATAACTATTCCCGAAAGCGTGACGGATATGAGCAAATTTGTATTCAGCAGTTGGACGGAAAGCCAGACTATCACCGTAAAAGGACAAAGTGATGTCCCCGACACATGGGACAGCGACTGGTACAAAGGCTGTCACGCACAGATAGAGTGGAGTGTATAATAAAACGATTTTTCGGCACGCTTTACATATGGCAGGACTATTTCTATGCGGAACACAGGCTCTCCGTTGAAGCCACCTTGATAAGCGTCAACATGACTATGATAATTCTTGCAGTCGGAGTGATTTTTTATAGCCATTCCTATATGGGATATTTCAAACAAGGCTATACAAAGACGAAAAACCCGATAAAATTTCAAAGGAATGACAGCTATGCTGAATGTAATGATAATATGCGTTGGAAAACTCAAAGAAAAGTTCTGGACAGATGCTTGCAATGAATATGCCAAACGTCTGAAAGGCTTTTGCAACTTCTCCATAACCGAAGTTGACGAGGAAAAACTCCCCGATACTCCCTCCCCTGCTCAAATCCAAAATACACTTGAAAAAGAAGGTCAAAGAATTATTGCAAAAATCCCTAAAAATGCAAAAGTCATCTCCATGTGCATAGAGGGCAAACAGAAATCCTCTGAAAAATTTGCAAAGGAAATTTCTGATTTAGCCCTTAACGGTGCAAGCACCTTTGCATTTATCATAGGCGGCTCTTGGGGACTTTCCCAAAACGTCAAAAACCTCTCCGTCATGCGTCTTTCCATGTCGGAAATGACCTTTCCGCACCAGCTTGCAAGAGTTATGCTTTGTGAACAGATTTACCGTGCTTTCCAGATAACCTCCAACGGCAAATACCACA
>ONIF01000447.1 GCA_900317795.1 uncultured Eubacteriales bacterium
CTATATAACATTTATTATTTCTCTCGAACGATGATTATTATACTATACTGTCAATCATTTGTCAAGGGCTTTTTGTAATTTTTTCAAAAAAATTTGCCGAACGGCAAAAATGTCGTTCAGCATGAATTTTTATCTGTCTGTTATATCTGTATAGGGTACACGCTCATGCACGTTGATATATGCAGGGCGGATAATTTTATTCTGGTTGACAAGTTCCTCTATTCTGTGTGCAGACCAGCCTGCAATTCTTGCTATTGCAAACAGAGGTGTAAAAAGTTTTTGCGGAAGGTCAAGCATACTATATACAAAACCGCTGTAAAAATCAACATTTGCACTGACACCTTTATAGATACGTCTTTCTTGAGCGATTACTTCGGGTGCAAGTCTTTCAACCATTGAGTAAAGTCTGAATTCGTCAATTCTTCCTTTTTCTTCGGAGAGTTTTTCAACGAAGCCTTTAAAAACTCTTGCTCTGGGGTCTGAAATCGAATATACAGCGTGTCCCATGCCGTAAATAAGACCTGCATTGTCAAAAGCCTCTCCATGAAGGAGCTTGATAAGATAATTACGCACTTCATCTTCATCTGTATAATCCGATATATTTTTTTTCATGTCCTCAAACATCTTCACCACTTTTATATTTGCACCGCCATGTTTCGGACCTTTAAGAGAGCCGAGTGCAGCCGCTATTGCAGAATAGGTATCGGTACCCGAAGAAGTAACAACATGAGTTGTAAAACTGGAGTTATTGCCGCCACCATGTTCTGCATGGAGGACAAGCGACATATCAAGGAGTTTTGCTTCCAGCTTAGTATATTTTGAGTCGGCACGCAGCATATAAAGTATATTTTCGGCTGTGGAAAGTTCGGGATTGGGAGAATGTATAATAAGACTTTTGTTTCTCTTGTAATGGTTGAAAGCCTGATAGCTGTACACGGATATAACCGGGAATTGTGCAATAAGCTGTAAGCACTGTCTTAAAACATTCGGCAGAGATGTATCATCGGGGTTGCTGTCGTATGAGTAGAGAGTAAGCACGCTTCTGGCAAGTGCATTCATCATATCACTGCTGGGGGCTTTCAAAATAACATCTCTTGTGAAGTAGTGCGGGAGAGTACGGTATTTTGCAAGGAGTTTTTTAATTTCGTCAAGCTGTTCGGCATTCGGGAGGTTTCCGAATAAAAGAAGATATACCACTTCTTCAAAGCCAAATCTGTCATCATGTATAAAGCCCTTTACAATATCTTCTACATCAATTCCCCTGTAATAGAGTTTACCGTCACACGGAACGGTTTTTCCGTCAACTTCCCTGTTAGAGCATATTTCCGAAATTTCGGTAAGACCTGCACGAACACCTTTTCCGTTAATGTCACGCAGTCCACGTTTTACATCATGGAATGTATAAAGTTCTTTGTCTATCTTTCCGTTTTCAATGCATAATCTGCTCAGTTCTTCTATCATTTTCAAATCTTCGTTGTGCAAGTTATTCATCTCCATTTAATCGTGATAATTTGTGTAAAATATACATATATAATACACCACATTATAATTATAGCATAAAATTTTTTTTTGTAAATACCATTTTTTAAAATATAAAATGAATAGATTTTTGCGGAAACAATATCCATTGTATAAATTGCATAAATTTCAACAGCGTTAGTTATATAAGTTCAACAAAACCTGCTATTGGATTTTGTTTTCAAATATGATAGTATATAGCCGTAGGAAAAAAGGAATGTTTTGTAATGCAAATAGGAAACAGGAGGAATTTTATGTTTTACACAGATGCATATATAAAAGGTGAAGGTAAAGTAGATACCGTAAAAATCATTACGCTGAAAGGTACTGATGCGAAAGCAGAGTACAAGGGTGAAGAATTAGGTTCTGCTTATGACAGACAGTCAAAGATGTTCTTTGTAAACAGAAACCGTTCGGAAAATACAGCCGAAAATTAAAATCAAAACGTAATGAATTATAGAATTTATATAAAATAAAAATTCATAAAATAAGAAATAATTATAGTTTATGATTAAATAATAGAATAAATAAATTTAAAATATATTTAAATAAAAGTTAATTTTATAA
>ONIF01000152.1:0-3840 GCA_900317795.1 uncultured Eubacteriales bacterium
CGATAGATTTTCCTGCACCTGTTTCACCTGTCATCACATTCAGTCCCACGGAAAAATCCACACTTGTCTTCTCTATAACTGCAATATTCTCTATATACAAATTCTTTAACATAAAAATCCTCTTTTTTACGAAAATGAACCTTTTTTCTCCGACATCAGCTTTTTCAGGTCGGTCACCAATCCTATTGAAGCCGAATCTGCCCTTGTCGCTACGAATATAGTATCATCACCTGCAATAGTGCCTATAACGCCTGCACGGTTGGTGGAGTCGAGAGCTGCACAGACTGCCTGAGCCATGCCGACTTTTGTTTTGATGACAACGAGAGCGTGTGCATAGTCGATATTGGTGACGGCTGTTGAAAAGAGATAAGAATGAGATTGGCTTTCATCTTCCGAAACGGTTTCGGAGGCATATTTATAAGCCCCGCTTGAGCTTGGTACTTTCACAAGACGAAGTTCTTTTATATCTCTCGAAACAGTCGCCTGTGTGGCACTGAACCCCTCTGCATTGAGTTTTTCAAGCAGTTCCGATTGCATTTCAATATCGTTTTCCCTTATCAGTTCCAATATTTTTGTTTGTCGTTCTATTTTCATAGCTGTCTGCCTTTCTCTGTGAACTTGTCGTTAAGGACTTTATAGAAAGATTTATCCTTCAATTTAATCAGTTTGGTTTCAATTTTTGACGAGGTGATATATATCATGTCGGAGCGGGCAATAGTAAGGGTTTTCGCCCCGTCGAGAGTGAGATAGACTTGTGTATTGTCATCGCATGAGGCACTTACCGCAAGCTGTGATTTATGGCTGAACACAACAGGTCTTGCAAAAAGCGAGTGTGAACATACAGGTGTCATTACGATACATTTCATGGTAGGTTCGACAACAGGACCGCCTGCCGCAAGAGAATAGGCACTTGAACCCGTGGGAGTGGATACAATAAGCCCATCTGCACGGTAACTGCATATATAGCCCCTGTCCTCCGCAAGAGATACATCTATATCAATGAGCCTTGACAATGAACCTCTTGAAATAACGGCATCATTCATTGCATAGAATTCGTTATTTTTGCAGGTAACTTTCAGCATCATTCTTTTTTCTACGGAATAGTTTCCCTCTGCAATTCTTTGAAGCATATCAAGTTCATTGGGTTCAAGTTCCGCCACAAATCCAAGTCTGCCCGTATTGATACCAAGCAAAGGCTTGTCAAGGGGTGCAGACTTTCTTGCAGCGTGAATAATAGTGCCGTCACCGCCTATGGTAAGCACCATGTCGCAGGATTTCAGCATAGTGTATTCACTGCCGAAAAAGATGATATTTTCATCTGTGTAGAGCCTGCTGAGAGAACATTCCATCAATATCTGCATATCGAGTTCCGACAATATTTTGACAGCCCGAACGGAAGTTTCATAAGCACCTTTTTTTGTCAGATTGGGCATAACAGCAATACTTTTTATTTTGCTCATAGTCACATCACCGCTTACTTGTCAAGAGCATTATGGGAGTTTTCCACGATTTCGTTGATATTGATTTCTTTGAGAGCCGAGGGGGTATCCGATTTTCTGATATACAGAAGATATTCAATATTTCCCTCGGGACCTTTGATAGGGGAGAAATCGAGGTCTATGACATCAAAGCCGTTTTGAAGGCAGAAATCATATATTTTTTGAATAACGTCTTTATGGACATTTTTATCTCTGACAACACCGTTTTTGCCGACATTATTTCTGCCCGCCTCAAACTGGGGCTTGATAAGGCAGACGGCTGTACAGTCGCTTTTCAAAAGAGGTCTTACGGCAGGAAGTACCAGACAGAGCGATATAAAGCACACATCAACGCTGAAAAAGTCGATTTCATCGGGAATTTGTTCTTTGGTAACATATCTTACGTTTGTACGTTCAAGGTTGACAACTCTCTCATCATTTCGTAATTTCCAGTCAAGCTGACCGTGACCGACATCAATGGAATAGACTTTTACAGCCCCGTTCTGCAACATACAGTCCGTAAAACCGCCCGTGGAAGCCCCTATATCCATCGTAATTTTATTTTTCAAATCCAAGCCGAACACATCAACCGCCTTTTCCAGTTTCAGACCGCCACGGCTGACATATTTCAATTTATTTCCACGCATTTCTATTTTAACATCTTCATTGTAAGTTGTACCGGGTTTGTCGGACTTTTGATTGTCAACATAGATAATGCCCGACATGATAACGGCTTTGGCTTTTTCACGGCTTTCCGCAAAGCCCCTTTCATATACAAGTACGTCAAGACGTTTTTTGGCAGACATTCAAACACCCCTTTCATTCAATTAGCAATTAGCAATGTGCAATTAGCAATTTTAATCCGTATCGGAGAAAACAAGCAAACATTCTGTTTTATATGCACTGCACATTACCGATTCATTGCTAATTGCTAACTGCTAATTGCTAATTTGTTTTTAATGCTTTCGGTATCAAGTCCAAGTCTGTGAAGTGCAGACTGAGTTGTACTTTGAGTGACATAGTTTTTGATTGCGGTAAGGTCAAATTTTCCGTTAAAGCCCGACTGATACAGGGCAAAACCGAATTTTTCACCGACACCTCCGCTTTTTATTCCTTCTTCAAAAAAGAAAATCCTTTTATAATTTAAGGCGATTTCAACAGCCTTTTCGGAAAAAGGCTTGATTTGATTAAGTTTCAGTATGCAGACTTTTTTATTAAGTTCATCTCTTGCGGTACAGACATCTGAAAAAGTTCTGCCGTAGGTTATGATTAAATCATCACAGTCAGTGTCACCGTAAAGGCTGTACGGCTCGGCAGACGGCTCAAAATCATCGGGCAGATATTTTTCACTTCCTCTCGGGTATCTCACGGCAACAGTGCCTTTTGTATGGTAAATTGCCTTGTCAAGCATGATTTCAAGTTCTCTGAAGCTTGACGGGGCATATATCGTTATATTGGGAATGGTATTTAAAAAGGCAACGTCAAAAATACCTTGATGAGTTTCACCATCTTCACCGACAATTCCTGCACGGTCTATTGCAAGGACTACATGAAGATTTTGCAAAGCGGCATCATGTAAAATTTGGTCATAGGCTCTCTGCAAAAAGGTGGAATATACCGCAAAAACGGGTATAACATTACCTGCGGCAAGTCCGCCCGCAAATGTAACAGCGTGTTCCTCTGCAATTCCGACATCAAAAAATCTTTCTTTATATTTTTTGGAAAATTCTTCAAGCCCTGTACCCGATGACATGGCGGCAGTTATGGCACAAATTCTTTTATCGTTTTCGGCAAGACTGCAAAGGTATTTTCCGAATATATAGGAATAGCCTTTTGCAGAACTTTTCGGTTCGCCCGTGTCAATGTCAAAGGAAGAAATGCCGTGAAAATCTTTCGGGTTCTTCTCGGCAAATTCATAGCCTTTACCTTTTTTGGTGCAGACATGGACAATTACAGGACCTTTTTTTCTTTTGGCGGCTTCCAGAGCCGTTACAAGCTGAGGGATATTATGTCCGTCAAAAGTGCCGTAATATGTAAATCCCATTTGCTCAAATATATTGTTTCTATGCCCAAAGAATTCATCTCTTACCCAGTCTTTTAATTTTTTCATGGCATTGGCAAGAGGTTTTCCAATGACGGGGATTTTGGCAAGAGTTCCCTGCACTCTTGATTTAGCGTCGAGATAAGAGGGTTTTATTCTTGTCTTGGTGAGGTATTTAGCCATAGAACCGACATTTTTTGAAATGGACATTTTATTGTCATTAAGAATGACGATAAAATTTTTCTTATACCTGCCCGAATTGTTAAGACCTTCATAGGCAAGACCGCCCGACAATGCACCGTCACCGATAACGGCTATGGT
>ONIF01000152.1:3863-9152 GCA_900317795.1 uncultured Eubacteriales bacterium
GTTAAGACCTTCATAGGCAAGACCGCCCGACAATGCACCGTCACCGATAACGGCTATGGTGTAGTGATTGTCTTTTGAAATGTTGCCTGCACAGGATATGCCGAAAGCGGCAGAGATAGAAGTACTGCTGTGTCCCGTGTCAAAGCTGTCATAGGGACTTTCATTTCTTTTCGGAAAGCCCGAAAGCCCGTTTTCTTTGCGAATGGTGTGAATTTGGTTTTTACGCCCCGTAATAATTTTATGTGCATAGGATTGGTGTCCTACGTCCCAGACCAGCTTGTCAACAGGCATATTGAAAACTTTATGTATAGCGAGAGTGAGTTCGACTACACCCAAATTGGAAGCCAAATGACCACCGTTTTCGGAAACGGTTTCTATAATAACCGTTCTGATTTCATCAGCAAGTTCATTCAATTCATACTCTGAAAGATTTTTAATATCAGTCGGAGAGTTAATATTATCTAAAATTTTATGTGACATTTTAAACTACTCCAAAACAATCGTTTTGAATAATTATACTATAATATTTATGTTTATGCAATTATTTTTTTCTGTCACGGAGATAGTATGCAAAATTCTCAAGTTCAGTTATATCACCGTCAAATTTTTTAAGGTATTCAACGGCTTTTTCGGTAAGGTCACTGCTTATTTTTCTGCACTCGTCAATTCCCAAAAGAGATACATAAGTAGATTTATTATTTTCGTAGTCACTTCCGACAGGCTTTCCAAGAGTTTCGGTGTCAGATGTTACGTCAAGAATATCATCAACTATTTGAAAAGCGATACCGATATTTTCGGCATAGCCGACAGCGGATTGAATTTGTTCCTCACTTGCCCCTGCCGATATGCAGCCCATGACACAAGCGGCAGCTATTAAAGCACCTGTTTTTTTCTTGTCCATGATTTGCAGAGTTTCAAGAGGGATTTTTTTATTTTCGCTTTCGAGGTCGATAATCTGACCGCCAATCATTCCGACAGCACCTGCATATTTGGCAAGGGTGAAAGCAGCTTTTGCACATTTTTCATAGCCGTTGAGAGAAACGGCTTTTTGGGAAAGAGCGGTTTCAAATGCAAGAGTCAAAAGCCCGTCACCGCCCAAAAGTGCAGCGGCTTCTCCGAAAACTTTATGATTGGTAGGCTTTCCACGCCTTAAATCATCATTATCCATGCATGGCAAATCGTCATGTATAAGAGAGTAAGTGTGTATCATTTCGACTGCACACGCAAACGGCATGGCATTTGTTTCAGAACCTCCGCAGAGTTTCGCAAATTCAAGTACAAGGAAAGGTCTGATTCTCTTGCCGCCTGCCGAAAGGCTGTATTCCATGGAGGAAACAACGGTTTTTATTTTGTCATCTGTTTCGGGAAGATAGGATAACAATTCTTTTTCAAAATTTGGCATATCCATTTTTACCCCTCCAATTCTGAAATCAAAGTAATTTTCTGTTCGGCATTTTTGAGAGTTTCATAACATTCTTTTGCAAGCTTTGTGCCTTTTTCAAACATCTCTATTGACTGTTCGAGAGAGAGTTTTCCGCTTTCCAACTGTTTAACGGTTTCTTCAAGCTGTGATATGGTTTCTTCATATTTCATTTTCGTGTCCTCCTGTAACTGTACACTTAATATTACCGTCTGAAAGTACGACTTCTATTTTATCATTTGGATTTACCTGTGAAATGCTGTTGATAATATGCCCGTCTTTTTTGGTGACGGAATAGCCCCTTGAAAGAATTTTCAATGGACTTAATGCATCAAGTTTAGCCGCAAGTTCGGCAAATTTTTCTTTTTCGGCAGACAGCTTTTTTACATAAATGCCCTTGATTTTTTCATTGAGTACATCAAGTTTTATTTGTCTGTTTTTAATGATGTCATCGGGATTTTTTAAAGCCTTTGCATTTGCGGTTTTTTGATAACGCTGATATTCAAACTGCAAGCGTCTTTTCACGGCAGACTGCATTTTATTGATAAGAGTTTCTGTTTGAGAAAGCATATTTTCCGTTGTAACGGAAGATACCAATTCAGCTGCCGCAGAGGGTGTTGAAGCCCTGACATCTGCCACGAAATCGCATATCGTGAAATCGGTTTCATGCCCGACAGCCGATACAATCGGAATTTCACATTCATAAATCGCCCTTGCAAGCATTTCATCATTGAATGCCCATAAATCCTCTATACTTCCTCCGCCCCTGCCGATAATAATAACGTCTGCACATTTGAGAGCGTTGAATTTTTTAACGGCATTTGTCAAGTCAACAGCGGCATTTTCGCCCTGCACAAGCACGGGACACATGATAATCTGTGCTATTGGATAACGTCTTTTTAAAATAAGCATAATATCCTGTACAGCCGCCCCTGTGGGAGAGGTAATGACACCGATTTTTTCGGGAAATTTCGGTAAAGCTTTTTTATGTGACGTATCAAACAAGCCTTCATTTTGGAGTTTGTTTTTCAACTGTTCGTAAGCCAAATTCAAAGCCCCTGCACCGTCGGGATACATTTCGTCAACATTTATCTGATAAGAGCCTGTTTTTTCATACAGGGTGACACTTCCACGCAAAACAACTTTCATGCCGCTTTGCGGAGTGAATTTGAGAAAATTTGCTTTATTGGCAAACATGACGGTTTTTATGGTGCATTGGTTTTCGTCTTTCAGAGAAAAATAGATATGCCCTGTGTAGTGAATGGTGAGATTGGAAATTTCGCCTTTTAAATAGATATATTTCAATTTGCCGTCACTTTCCAAAATCGACTTTACATATTTGTTAAGCTGTGAAACGGTTAATACTGTACTCATTGAAGCACCTCTATTTTCAGTTGACCGTCTTGAGCGTCGGGCAAATCATAACCTAAATGCAGGCAAGCCGCTTTTGTGATACATCTTCCACGGGGAGTTCTGTTTAAAAATCCTATCTGCATGAGATACGGCTCAATGACATCTTCAATGGTGACGGCTTCTTCACCGATAGCAGCGGCAAGTGTTTCCAAGCCGACAGGACCGCCCCTGTAAAATTTCACAATAGCCGATAACATACGTCTGTCGTTAGCGTCAAGACCGAGTTCGTCTATTTCAAGACGTTCAAGGGCAATTTTGGCAGTTTGGAGAGTGATAATGCCGTTGGATAAGACTTGTGCAAAGTCACGCACACGCTTTAACATACGGTTGGCAATACGTGGAGTACCTCTTGAACGTGAGGCAATTTCCAAAGCCCCGTCGGGTTCTATGGGGATATTTAAAATGCCTGCACTTCTTGTAACGATTTTGGCGAGTTCTTGGGGAGTATATAATTCCAATCTTAAACATACACCGAATCTGTCACGCAAAGGGGCAGTTAATTGACCTGCTCTTGTAGTTGCACCGACAAGAGTGAAACGGGGGAGGGGCAAATGATAAGCTGCCGCCATTTGACCTTTACCCGTTACAATGTCAATCGCAAAATCTTCCATAGCGGGATATAAAATTTCCTCGACAGCTCGTGAAATGCGGTGAATTTCGTCTATGAATAAAACATCACCGTCATTGAGATTGGTTAAAATAGCGGCTAAATCACCAGGTTTTTCAATGGCGGGACCTGACGTGATACGCAAATTTACGCCCATTTCATTGGCAATAATACCCGAAAGGGTAGTTTTGCCAAGTCCGGGAGGACCGTATAATAAAACGTGGTCTAAACTTTCATGACGCTGTTTGGCGGCAGCCATGAATACGGCTAAATTTTGTTTTGCCTTTTCCTGACCGATGTAGTCTTTCAGACTTCGGGGACGTAAAGGATTATCGCCCTCGTCACCCATGATTTCGGTAGGGGCAACAATTCTATCTTCATATCTGTTTTCAAAATCCATTTCAGACATAGTATTTTATCCTTTCTTTCCGATCGCTTTAAGGGTAGATGAAATAATCTGTTCAACGGACATATCGGGAGAAATGCCGTTCATAAAGGGAATGACATCATCGGGGGAATATCCCAGTACAGCCAATGCCCCGATAGCCTGTGAAACATTTCCGCCCGTGACAGAAACAGTTGCCGAGCCTGTTTGAACAGTTTCGGGGAGAATGGCAAGCTTTTTAATTTTGTCTTTGAGTTCAAGAACAATACGTTGAGCCAATTTGTTTCCGACACCTGCCGCACGGGTAAGGGATTTTGTATCACCGTTTGCGACGGCAAGGGCAAACTGTTCGGGCGAGAGTTCGGAAAGAATTGCAACAGCAACTTTTGCCCCGACACCGCTGACGGATATCAAAATTTTAAAAGTATTGAGTTCTTCCTGAGTGCGAAAACCGCATAATTCGATATTGTCCTCTTTGACAATCATGTGAGTGTAAAGCATAGCATTTTCGTTGATATGGGGCATGGTTTTAATGGTGTTAAGGCTTGTCATGCACTTGTAGCCGACACCTCCGCATTCTATCACGACAAAATCACGTTCACTGTGAATGAGTTTTCCGTTAAGGCTGTATATCATCTTATAATTACTCCTCTTTGATTTAAAAGATTTTTTAAGTTGGTAGCCGAACTTTGTGCATGGCATATTGCAATAGCAAGAGCATCGGCTGTATCGTCGGGCTTGGGGACTTTATCAAGCTTCAAAAGCCGTCTTGTCATTTCCATAACTTGCGGTTTGTGAGCCTGCCCGTAGCCCGTGACGGCAGACTTTACCTGTAAAGGCGTGTATTCGCTGACAGGCATATTATTATTTTGAGCGGCAAGGAGAATAACCCCTCTTGCCTCGGCAACGGGAATGGCAGTTTTCTGGTTATTTTGAAAGTAAAGTTTTTCGATAGCCATTTCATCGGGATTGTTTTTGATAATAACAGAGATAATGCCGTTGTAGATTTGCTGTAAGCGAAGTCCGAAAGGAGTATCTGCATCAGTGGTTATCGCACCGAAATCGAGAGGTTTGTACCGACCGCCCGAAAATTCGATTACACCGTAGCCGATAGTGGCATAACCGGGGTCTATTCCTAATATTTTCACATTTTATTCCTCATTCCTCATTTTTCATTTCCCATTCATTATAGCATATTTTTTTATTTATATCAACAAATCTTTGTCCAAAAAACAGGGTAATTAAGTTGACAATAGATAAAAACCATGATAAAATGAAAACAAAAAATAATATATGGGGTGAAAATATGAAAAAGTTAAAATGTAAATCGTGTTTAAATATATGGTATGTTGATGATTACAGGCTGAATGACCAAAAATATTGTCCATGCTGTTGTGCGAAAATCACAAAAGAAGTGTCGCTCGGTGAGGTTGACACACCGCCAAAGGCGATTTATGATTACAT